>CAZZGL010000026.1:0-16565 GCA_964654155.1 uncultured Staphylococcaceae bacterium
AATCTAATATGTTATTTTTTTAATTATGTGGTCAACTAATCTACCAGCAACATTTATTCCAGTGACATCTTCTATACCTTTGAAAAACGCATTGGAATTTACTTCACATAATATTGGTTCATTGTTTGGCCCATAGAGAAGATCGACACCACAATAATCTAACTTTAGTTTTTTTGCGGCTAGTTCTGCTACTTGCTTAAATGCGTTTGTTAAATGGATTGTTTTAGCTTTTCCACCTTGAGAAAGATTGCTTCTAAAATCAGAAGTTGAATATCTTTCCATATAAGCGACTACTTTACCACCTACTAGAATGATACGAACATCTCTACCTTTACTTGATTCAATATATTCTTGATAAAAATGAGGCTTATATCGATGGGCGTTTTCAAAATCAATTAATTCTTTTTTTGAAGTGATTAAATATACTTGTTCACCTAAAGACCCATAACATTCTTTTGCAATAAAAGGAAAAGATAAAACTTCTGTTACATTAGAAAGCCAATCATTTGAAACTTCATTAGTGTAACATAAAGGTGCAGAAATGGTTTTTGGCATCTTAATAAGTTGGTTTGAAAGAGTAATATGCGTTAGCATTTTGTCATCACATAAGATTAAGCTTTCAGCGCTGTTAAATAATGGGATGCCTATTTTTTCAATTAATAAAGCCACATATTTATCTTTATCTAAGTTGATAATAAAATTATATTTTTTTAATTTACTAGTAATTGTGGAATTTGAAAGATAAATTAGAATGTCTTTATTTGATAATATATCAATTTGTACATGTCGAATTAAAAATTCTTCTTTGAGTCTATTGATTTGATGTTGAACGCTTGGGTATATTTTGTACGCATTTACAATAATTGCACCTTTCATATGAAGTCCTCCGTCAACATTATAATACAAAAGGGACTCATCTGAGCCCCTAAAGTTTGTAGTTTAGAATATAATTTAGAAGTAACGTTTTAACATTGCTTCTAATGCTTTTCCATGGCGAGCTTCATCGCGTGCCATTTCATGAACAGAATCGTGAATAGCATCTAATCCCAATTGTTTTGCACGAGTGGCAATATCCATTTTTCCAAAGCAAGCGCCATTTTCACCAGCGAGCATTTTTTCAATATTTGCTTTTGTACTATCAGAAACTAATTCTCCAAGTAATTCAGCAAAACGTGCAGCATGTTCTGCTTCTTCATGGGCGATTTGTTCAAATAATTGACCAATTTCAGGATATCCTTCACGGAAAGCAACACGAGCCATAGCCATATACATTCCAACTTCGCTACATTCGCCATTAAAATGATTTCTTAAACCATCAAGAATAATTTCATCGGTATCTTTAGCAATTCCTAAAACATGTTCTGCTGGCCATGTTAAGCCTTCTTTCTTTTCTTCAAAGACAACTAATTTGTCTCCCTTTGCTTTACATACTGGGCAAATTGGTTCTTCGCCATCTTTTACTTCAAATACTTGTCCACAAATTTTGCATTGATATTTCATTTTAATTCTCCTTTTTCCGTTTTTCGGATTTAATGCTATTTTTGTTATTGCAATTAGGGCAATGACCTTGTAATAGAATATCTACTGTTTCAATAGTTAAGTCGCATAAATGATCTAGATGGGGAAAATATACAATAATATCATCTTTATCGATATCAATAATTTGTCCACAATCTTTACAAGAAAAATGATAATGATGATTTAATTCAGTTGTTTCATAAATTGCTTTTCCTGATATTTCTACAATTCTTATTTTTTCTTCTTCTAATAAAAAAGCAATATTACGATACAAAGTAACTAAAGAGGCATCTAAATTATTTTCTTTTAAGTAATTTAATATTTGCTCAAAAGATGCGTGTCCTAAGTTTTTAATTGCTAAATAGATGTTTTCTCTTTGCTTAGTTTTTCTTCTAACCATTTTCTCATCTCCTTTCAACTATTGAAAAAGTTTTTCATTTACAATAATTATTATATTATATGTAAAAATAATTTCAAGTATTTATTGAAACATTTTTTCAATAATAAAATTTGATAAAAAAGGTGTGAATGTCGGTAAATAATATATTATCATATATAAAATTCTATAAAAGTTATTTATTAAGATATTGTTTAAATTATTAACTATTTTTCTTTACAAACAAAATATAAAGTACTACAATGAAGCGGTTGAATTTCAGGAGGCAATTTATGGAAATTTTACTTGCGCTTTCTGTGGCGCTTTTTTCAGGTCTAATACTGTCCCGCCTTGCAAAAGTATTGAAATTACCAGCAGTTACTGCTTACTTGGTTGCTGGAGTGCTTATTGGGCCATATTGTTTAGGCGCATTTGGCGTTAAAGGATTGGGATTTATTAGTATGGATGATATAAAATCCTATTCTTTAATTTCTGATATAGCCCTTGGGTTTATTGCTTTTTCAATTGGTAATGAATTTAGACTTTCACAACTTAAAAGCATAGGTAAGCAAGCACTTGTTATAGGAGTTTTCCAAGCCGTATTTACCACTGTTGTAGTTGATATAGCTTTAATTGTATTACATTTGATTATTCCAGATGTTTTAACACTTCCAACCGTAATTGTTTTAGGTTCTATTGCAGCAGCAACTGCACCTGCAGCTACACTTATGGTTGTAAGACAATATAAAGCAAAAGGTGTTGTTACTGATACACTTTTACCTGTTGTTGCTCTTGATGACGCTGTAGGATTAGTTCTTTTTGCTATTTCTTTTGGTGTTGCAAAAGCACTTATGAATGGTAGCGTTGATTTAATATCTATTATTGTAGAACCTCTTTTAGAAGTTATCCTTTCACTTTCTTTAGGAACAATAATGGGATTATTATTTACATTTTTTGAAAGATTCTTTCATTCTCGTTCTAAGCGACTTGCAATGAGTGTAACTTTTGTTCTTTTTACAGTTGGACTTTCAATGATGAGTTTTGATATAGGTGGAGTACATATTGCATTTTCTTCATTATTAACATGCATGATGTTAGGAACCATATTCTGTAATTGCTGTGATTTCTCTAGTGAACTTATGGATAGATTAGACCGTTGGACAGCACCACTATTTATATTATTCTTTGTTTTAAGTGGTGCAGAACTTGAGTTATCGGTATTTAGTAATTTATTAATTGTATTGGTTGGTGTTGCATATATTGTTTTCCGTTGCTTAGGCAAGTATTTTGGAGCGGATTTAGGCGCGCAAATATCTAAGGCACCTTTAAATGTCAAAAAATATTTAGGTATAACATTATTTCCTCAAGCAGGAGTGGCGTTAGGAATGGCGATTAAAGCACAAGCATATTTAGGTCAAACTGGTGAAATGATTGCTAGTATAACTCTTTTTAGTGTTTTAATATATGAATTATTTGGGCCATTCCTTACTAAAATGGCACTTTCAAAAGCAGGTGAAATTACTTCTGAAGGTAAGGTTAGTGCTAGAGTAAATCCAAAAGAAAATAAAGTTAGTTAAATTACATTAATGGCGGTTCTGTATAAAATTATATTATTAATAAAATAAAGTAATAAAAAATCAACTTATATTTGAAAATAAAACTAAAATAAGTGAGTTCTGTTTCAAAATAAGTTGATTTTTATTATAAACAAAATAAAAAGCTAATGATGGAATTTAATAGGAATCATCAATTAGCTTTAAAATGCATTTATTTCATATTAATAACATGATATATATATAATGAATAATTCATCGTAATAATAATATTGTAATAATATATCTTCGTTTGGTGAAGTGGCGAATAATCCATATTCTTCATATTCTGAGTCATCTATTTCCCAACCTGCTGCAGTCAATGTTGCAGTATATGTATTTTCGATATCAGAATCATTAACAGAGGCCCAAATACAGAAATAATCTACACCTTCATATATTTCAATATAGGCAATGAATTCAGTTCCTTCAACAGCAGGAACTTCTGTAGCGCCATTCAAGAATGAATTAAGATCTTCTTCTGGCCAACTTGTATAGGTTTCGTAATCAAAGTCATCATCACCATAATCATAATCGGATTCACTATAAATCCATGTATATAAATCAAATCCTGCTTCATAATCGTTATCACCTGGATAATAGCCAAATTGAACATATATAAAATCAGTTTCACTATTACTTATTTCTTTATAATAAAAATAGTAAGTCATGCCATAGCTATCATCAGAACCATCGCTTGTATATCCGCTTGTATATCCATTACTTTCGAGGATAGCTGCGTATTCATTTGAAACATCATTAACACCAGTATCAAACATATAAAATGTATAAGCGCCATCAGAATCATCAGTATAACCTTCAGACTCACGTTTATCACTAAAAGGTCCTTCTGGTAATGTTGTTCCAATTGCTTCGTTCATATAGCTTTTTTCATTGTCTGTCCAATTAGCATAAGATGAAGTTGTTTCGTTATTGCTTTTGTTACATCCTATTAATGATAATGACATAAGCGTTAAAGCAAATAAAAGTTTTGTTTTTTTCATATTTCATTCCTTCTTTCAAAAATTTGAAATAATTATAAAACAAATATTTATGAATAACAACATAAAAAAATCATGGATAATAGCCAAAAAAATAAAAAAACATCAAATTATAGAAATTTGACGTGATTTTTATAATGTAATTCAATTGTTATTTATAAACTTCTTCTTTTAAAACACCAATAAAAGGTAAGTTACGATAATATTCATCATAGTCAAGACCATATCCTACAACAAAGTAATCATCGATATCAAATCCAATGTAATCTGCTTCAAGAGGAACTACACGACGACATTTTTTATCTAATAAGGTACAGAGTTTTATTGAAGCAGGGTTTCTAGAACCGAGAGTTTTTAGCAAGTAAGATAGAGTATGTCCTGAATCTACAATATCTTCAATAATTAATACATGTCTTCCTTTAATTGATGTTGATAAATCTCTAACAAGTTTTACTTCCCCTGAAGAAAATGTATTCGCGCCATAGCTAGAAAGAGACATAAAGTCATATTCTAATTTAATTTTCATTTCTCTAGTTAAGGTTGAAAAAAAGTGGATGCTTCCTTTTAATATGCAAATCACAATAGGATTTTTATTTTCATAATCTTTATCTAAGATTTTTGCTAGTTCTTTTATTCTTTTATTGATTTCTTCTTCACTAATCAAAATTTTTTCAATGTCATTTAACATATAGTAGTTCTCCTTCATTAGAAAAAAAGTATTTTAATTATAACTTTATTTTATTGTAAATACAATTACTATTAATATTTGGCAAAATTAATTGATGATAGTAAAGATTTGATAATAAATATGTACAGAAATAATTTATTTAATAATATCATATATTAATTGTGATATTTTTATTTAGAAAAAATAACAACAGAATAACAATATTCTACATAAAATTGATTCATTTATTTTTTTTAAAAGTGAATAAATATACGAAAATATTTACTTTATTTTTAATAATTGAGATTTCTTTAAGAAATTGTTATTTTCTTAATATAAGAAAATAGCTTAATAAGCAATAGGTTTTGTTAAGCAAATTTCTAAAAAATCTAATAAGAAAATGTAAGGAGAATATTATGAAGAAAAAATTGATTTTGTTGTCTATGTTATCTTTTATGTGTTTTGGTGTTATTAGTTGTGGTGGACCTGAGCCATTCAAAACTGATATTGAAATAACTATGAATAAAGATGTTGATTATATTGATCACAATGATACTTATTCTAATAACAGCTATAGTTATGATGAAGAAATGTGGTATATAAATGATTTAAAAGATTTAGCTTTACCAGATCCACATGTTTATGCGGCAGATGATGGATATTATATAACAGGAACTAGTGATCGTAGCGGTGCAAAGGAAATAGATATTTATTACACAACTGATTTTGTGGAATATGAAGAATATTATAATGTGTATGTTCCTGCAAATGGAGCATGGGAGCGATCAAGCCCTGAATTTTACGCTCCTGAATTATATTGCTTTGATGGAGTATATTATCTTTACTATAGTGCAATGTGCAAAAAAGAAGGCGATGGATTACATAGTTATCGCCGTTACAACAGCGTGGTAAGTTCTACTTCACCAACAGGACCGTTTGAAGCTATTGTTAACGATGAAGTTGATGGTAATAGCGCTCCATTATTTGTATATGATGATTGTACGACATTAGATGCAACAATCTTTAAGGATAGCGATAATTCTTTATATATGTACTATTCTGCAACATATGATGAAGGCCAAGTACTTTTAGGTGTTGAATTAGAATCTCCTTATAAAGCTAATTGGTCTACTTGGAAAGAATTAGTTAAGCCGGGATATATCGATTCAAATTTTGATGATAATAAGCCATTAGAATGGGAAACATGGAGAGGATATCCAATTACAGAAGGCCCTTATATGATTAAGTCATCAGTTAATAATAAATACTATTTAACATATTCTGTTAATGGGTGTTGGAATAAATATTATACTGTTTGTTATGCTGTTAGCGATAATCCATTAGGAAATTTTGTTAAGCCATATGAAGAAGGCAAAATGTGGACTAATCATTTATTTGGATATGCCGGTGAAAAAGATGACGAAGGCGAAGTTTTTAATCAATGGATAGGCTTTGCTTCTGGTACAGGACATCATTGTTTCTTTAATGTTGGTGATCAAATTATGATTGGCTATCACGCTCATAAAAATCGTAATTGGAACTCAGATTCTACTTATACTGCTAGATATTTTGCAATGGATTATTTATTCTTTTCTAAAGAAGGAGAGCCTTTCTGTAATGGCCCAACCTATTCGTTACAACCATTACCAGAAGCAATTTCCGGATATAAAAATATTGCTAGTAGTGCACAAGTTAGAACTGAAAATATAACAAATCCAGAGGCTTTGACTGATAACTATTGTGTTTCGAATTATAATTTAGATGGTGAAAAAGAAAAAGAAGCTACATTAGGAAGTGGATATTCATTTATTGAATTAAAGTTTGATAAGAATTATGATGTTGGAGGTATTGCTTTAGTTAATAGTGCTTTTTATGATAATACATTTGAAAGCGTGAAGTATATTGATTTCGGTAATGGAAAAGTTTTAGGTGGCGCCTCAACTAATTATTTTGGCAATTTTAATCAAGAATATGAATTTGTTTTCCCTAACAGTGGAATTACTTTAGAGCTTCTAAATGATATAAGTACTAATAAAATTGTTATTTGCTTTAATGGCGCCACGGCAAATATTAATGAAATAAAAGTTTTAGGTAGATAAAAGGTTAATAAGAACTGCTGATATAGTAAATAATCGGCAGTTTTTTTATTCTTTAAAGAAACTTTTATTATTGATAAATAATAAATATATGAATATAATTTAGTTACGAAATCGCTAAGCAAATTAATTAAATAAGCATTTGATTTGGTTATTTATATGCTTTTAAATTGTTTTATTGATTTTGAATTTAATCTTAAGGAGGAAACAAATATGGTAGAAAATGAAGTATTAAATGAAATATTGGAATTAATACGCTCGAATAAAACTAAAGAGGAAATTGCTAAATCTTTAGAGCATTATCATGAAAGTGATATTGCTGATGTTGTTCCTTTTTTAAGTGAAGAAGAAAGAAGTAATTTATACGAAATAATTGGAACACAATCAACTTCTGATGTTTTTACTTATTTAGAAAATGTTGAAGAATATATTGAAGAATTAGATAATGAAAAAGCCGCTGATATTATTGAATTAATGGATGCGGATGATGCTTTAGATGTCCTAGAAGAATTAGATGAAGAAGACAAACAAGAAATTGTTGAATTGATGGAAGAAGAAGCTGTTGAGGACATTAAATTAATTGAAGGTTATGAAGAAAATCAAATTGGTTCTAAAATGACGACAAATTATATTGCAATTAATATTAATTGTTCAATTAAACAAGCGATGAAACAAGTTATCAAAGAAGCTTCAGAAAATGATAACATTAGTAATATTTATGTTATCAATGATGATGGAAGTTATTATGGAGTTGTTGATTTAAAAGATTTAATAATTGCAAGAAGTGGCGATGAATTATTATCTATTGTAAAAACATCTTATCCTACACTAAAAGATACTGATTTAGTTAGTGAGTGTATCAATGAGCTAAAAGAATATGCCTTAGAAATGATTCCAGTTTTAGATGAAAAAGATATATTAATTGGTGTTATTACAAGTAGTGATATTGTTGAAGCTATTGATGAAGAATTATCGGAAGACTATGCCATGTTTGCGGGTTTAACTGATGAAGAAGAAGCGGATGAACCATTATTTAAGTCGTTAAGAAAAAGATTACCTTGGTTAATTTTATTGCTTGTTTTAGGTCTTGGAGTATCATTGATTATTTCTAGTTTTGAAGCGGTTATTGCTTCTATTCCAATGGTGGTATTTTTTCAATCAAGTATTTTGGATATGTCTGGTAATGTAGGAACTCAATCTCTTGCAGTTACCCTTCAAAATATTAATGATAATGAAATAACCGCCAAAAAAGCTATTAAAATAATATTTAAAGAGATTAGAATTGGCTTTTTAAACGGATTATCAATGGGAATTATTTCTTTTGCATTTGTTTTACTTTTTTTAGTACTCAAAGCCGATCCAATAACAGGTAGTACATTTTTAATGAGTGATGCGTTGCAATTATCATTTATTGTTCTTATTTCACTCGTTTTAGCGTTAACATTTGCCTCTTTAGTTGGAAGTTCAATTCCATTGTTCTTTAAGAAGATGAAAATTGACCCTGCTGTGGCAAGTGGACCTTTAATTACAACAATTAATGATGTCATTGCAGTTGCTACATATTATGGATTATGTTTAGTGTTATTTTCTTCATTTATTAATTAATAATTAATAATTAGGATGATATACTTTAAATAAAGGAGGGAGAAATAACAATGAAGAAAAAAAATAATAACAATGAAGAAAAAATAAAAAAGCCCTCTAGAGTTCAAAAAGAAGTAGAGTTATATCGTTTTAATGTTCATAAACCTTTACCTTTATTAGAATATTTGTTATTTAAATTACCATCTTTAGGTCGAAATAAAATAAAAAGTTTTCTATCACATAAACAGGTTTTAGTAGATGGAATGGTTGTTACAAGACATGATTTTGAATTAGCAAAAGAAGATGTTGTAACAATTCTAAAATATGGTAGAAAAGGAACTAGTAAAGAAAAGTTTTCTTTGCCGATTATTTATGAAGATGAGGATTTAATTGTTATTAATAAACCAAGTGGATTATTAAGTATAGCTTCTGATAAAGAAAAAGAAAAAACCGCTTATCATATGCTTAATGATTATGTTAAAAGAAAAAATCCAAAAGCGAGAATATTTGTTGTTCATCGAATAGATAAGGATACATCAGGAATTCTTGTTGTAGCAAAAAATGTTGAAATACGAGATGCTTTACAACATCGATGGAATGAAATTGTAAGTGATCGTGGTTATTACGCAATTGTGGAAGGGAAAATGGAAAAAGAAAGAGGAACCTTTCATACTTGGCTTTTAGAAACAAGTACAAATTTAATGTTTAGTTCTCATAAAAAAGGTGAAGGTCAAGAAGCTATTACCCATTATAGTGTTATTAAAGCAGAAGAAAAATATTCTCTACTTGATGTGCATATTGATACTGGAAGAAAAAATCAAATTCGGGTTCATTTAAAAGAATCAGGGCATCCAATTATCGGTGATGATAAATATGGAGAGCCATCAAATCCATTAGGAAGATTAGGATTACATGCTTATCGTTTAGCGTTTACTCATCCTAAGACAAAGAAAAAAATAGTATTTGAAACTACTATACCAAGTGAGTTTAATACTTTATTCAATTCAAAAAAGAAATAAGAAGATTAATATGTTTTGTTAACATTGTTTATTTAGAAAGGGGGAGATGTTATGAGACTATTACTTGAAAAATTAAAGGATTCCTTTCTTTCAGTATTTCCAATCACTTTAATTGTAGTTATTTTACATCTTAGTAAGCTTGCTCCACTTGGACAAAGAGAATTTATTTTATTTCTAATTAGTGCAGCATTTTTAATTATTGGAATGTCCTTGTTCTCTTTAGGAGCGGATATTGCAATGATGCCAATGGGAAGTTCTATAGGATCATCGCTTACTAAAACAAAAAAAATATGGATTATTGTCTTACTTGCTTTTTCTTTAGGGGCGTTAATTACATTATCGGAACCGGACCTTGCGGTTTTATCTTCGCAGGTACCAATAGATCCTGATATTTTATTTGTAATTATTGTTGCGGTTGGAGTTGGAATCTTTTTAGCTATTGGAATTTTAAGAATTTTATTTCAAAAGAGTTTAAATATTTTATTGATTGTGTTTTATGCTTTAGTATTTATGATGGCAAATCTTTGTAATTCTAAATTTTTACCATTATCATTTGATTCGGGTGGAGTAACAACTGGACCAATGACAGTTCCATTTATGATGGCAATGTGTGCTGGTTTTGCCGCTGTTCGTGGTGGTAAAAAAGCAAGCGAAGATTCATTTGGCTTGATTGCTTTGTGTTCTATAGGGCCAATTTTTATTGTAGTATTGTTGGGTATATTCTTTAAAGGGGATCCTATTTATCAAGCAGAAGAAGCTAAAGAGGTAACAAACATTTTTCAAGCATTAGGACATGGATTTATTGAAAAAACTAGTGATGTTGCGATTGCTTTATTGCCGATTGCCGCTTTCTTCTTTATTTATCAATCATTCGCTATTAAGTTACCGAAGAAACAACTTATTAAAATTATTATTGGTATTTTATATACCTTCTTTGGTTTAGTATTATTCTTAGGTTCTGTTGAAGTTGGATTTAGTCCGGTTGGATTAAAAATTGGTAAAGTTGTAGCTGGAAATGAAAATGAATACTTAATTGTTTTATTAGGCGGAATTATTGGTTTAGTAGTAGTTTTAGCTGAACCTGCAGTTGCGGTTTTAAATAAACAAGTTGAAGAACTTAGTGGTGGAACTATTTCTAAAACCTCTATGCTATTATCATTATCAATTGGTGTTGGTGTCTCTTTAGCATTAAGTATTTTAAGAATCAAACTTGAATTTAGTATTATGTATTATTTAGTGCCAGGTTATATTATAGCTTTAGGATTAACATTCTTAGTTCCTAAATTATATACTGCTATTGCTTTTGATTCTGGTGGAGTTGCCTCAGGACCAATGACATCGACATTTATTTTGCCTTTTGCAATTGGCGTTTGCCAAGTTACAGGAGGAGATGTTATGTCTCATGCCTTTGGTGTTGTTTCTATGGTTGCTTTAACACCACTTCTAACGATTCAATTTTTAGGATTTAAAGTTGTTGTTAGTGAACACTTATCACGCAAAGCTGCTAGAAGAAGAATTCGTGAAGAAAACGAAGCTCAAATTATTTATTTTAATTAGGAAAGGAGAACAGTTATGGCAAATCTAAAAAAAGGAAGACATAAAAAAGATGTTTCTGAATCTCCTAAGATGGAAATTAAAAAAATAAAGCTATTAATTATCATCGTTGATAGAGGTCAAGCAATTAAATATATTCGTGAAAATGAAAAACACGATGTTACTACTCAAATGGTTTTATTAGGTCATGGTACTGCAGGAAGAGTTCTTGCTGATTATCTTGGATTAGGTGATGTTAAAAAAGATGTTATCTTCAGTATAATTAAAGAAGAAAAAGTTGATGAAATATTAAAATCAATTGAACACAGATTAACTTCATCAGCACATAAAGGTATTGCTTTTACGATTTCGATTTCAAGTATGATTGGCGTATCATTATATAAATTTTTAACTAAAACCCCAATAGAAATAAAAGGAGGCTCTAATAATGGAAAATAATCAATATGAACTTATTCTTTGCATCGTTAATAGTGGATATACAGATTTAGTCATGGAAGCTGCTTCAAAATCAGGTGCTCGTGGTGGAACAGTTGTTACCGCAAGAGGATCAGGAAATGCTGAAGCAGAGAAATTATATGGAATTACTATTACTCCAGAAAAGGAACTAGTTATGATAGTGGTTTCTAAAGATATAAAAGATAAAGTTTTACAAGCAATATATATGGAAGCAGGTCTAGATACCAAAGGACAAGGTATTGCTTTCAGTTTACCTGTTGATGAAGCTGTTGGACTAAGTGCAAATACAGAGGCTGAAAAGCATGAAAATTAAAAGCATTTTAAAAAAAATAACGATTTATTTCAATAACGCTTGTGATTCTATTTATGAAGAATTTAGATTAATATTTGATAAGTATGGATTTGCAATTATTATGGGACTTATTGCCGCATTAGCGCTTGTGATGCGATATGCAATAACCCCAATTCCAAGTCATGACTTATATGCATTCATTTTCCCTTGGCTAAAAAATTTTCGAGAAAATGGAAATTTAGCATATTTAGGCGCAATGCAAGGTGATTATCCACCTTTATATATGACCCTTTTAGCACTTCTAAGTTATTTACCTTCAGGAGAACTGGTAGAAGCTTATGAATACAGTTATTTTGTTAATGATATATATTATGTTAAAACTTTAAGCTTTATTTTTGATTTTGTAATAGCAATTGGGACTTATTTAATTGTTACTCATCTTTATAAAGAGAATAAAGGTTTAAGATTGGTTTCATTTGCTTTACCATTACTTCTTCCAACAGTTATTACTAACTCCGCTTTTTGGGGACAATGTGACGCTATTTATGTTGGATGCATTGTAATGGCGGTATATTTTTTAATTAAAGATAATCCAAAATGGTCAAGCGTCTTTTTAGGATTAGCATTTGCTTTTAAAATCCAAACAATATTTATCGTTCCATTATTTGGATTTGCCTGGTTAAGAAACAAATTTCCTCTTCGATATTTTCTGTTATCATTTTTAACACTATTTATTACCTTTATACCTTGTTATTTAGCGGGTGCAAGTTTTATATCACCATTTGAAAAATATGGGAATTTAACAACTCAATATATGGATCCAAATTTAAATTCAGGTTCTATGTATACATTTATTCAAGATATCTGTTATGGTAAATCTGAGGAAATAAAACAAAAAGTTTATGAAGCAATTCATATTGGTGGAATAATGTTTGCTTTAATAGCGGCGATTACTACATGGTATACCCTTCATATTAATAAAGTGAAAGCAACTGAAAAATCAATTGTAGCTATTGGAGCATTATTTGCCGTATTAATGCCATTTGTTATGCCACATATGCATGAAAGATATTTCTTTATGGCGGATGTTATGATTATGATTTATTGCTTAGTTAATAAAAAGAAGTATTATCTTATTATTTTATCGCAATTATCATCAATGATTACCTTAATGTGGTATACATATGGAAGCATGATGATAGATAGTTGGGGAGTTGATACATTTAAGATTTCCACAATTATTAATGCTTTTATGATTATTATTTTGTTTAAAGATATCTTAAGTATGCCAAAAGAAGAAAAGTTAGAAAATCAAGTTGTGATAGAGTAAAAAACGGAGAGTAGTCTTCGTTTTTTTGTGCTTTTATTTTAAGTTCTTTCATAGAGTTAAATATAGAGGAACAACTAACTATGGAAGAACAAATTAGAATTGTCGGTGGAAAATTATTAAAAGGTCAGGTACATATTGATGGAAGTAAGAATTTAGTTGTAAGTATTATTCCTGCTTCTTTGCTATGTAAAGATAAAGTTATTCTACATAATGTTCCTCCAATTAGCGATGTAGATTATCTAATAAAAATACTAAAAAGATTAAATGTTGAAACAATATATAAAGATAATACTTTAACAATAGATTCTTCTCATATTAAATATTGTGATTTATTAAATGATGATATTCGTTCTTTTAGAGCATCATATTATTTCATGGGAGTAATATTAGGAATGTTTAGTCATTTAAAAATATATCATCCTGGAGGATGTAATTTTGGGAAAAGACCGATTAATTACCATTTAGAAGCATTTAAAGAAATGGGAGTTGATTATATTGAACAAGAAGTAATTACTTTAGAGTTAAATAATAAAAATGATACAGTTATTAATTTTAAATCTACTTCTGTAGGAGCTTCAATAAACGTTATTTTGTTAGCAGCTTCTTTAAAAACAAAAACAATAATTAATAATATAGCTCTAGAACCAGAAGTTACAGAATTGTTGAAATTTTTAGCTAAGATGGGAGTTAATATAGAAGGAATAGAAACTAGAAATATCGTTATTAAAGGAAGTAATAATTTAAAAGGTCAAGAGTATACAATTATTCCTGATCGTATTGAAGCAGGAACATACGCCCTCATAGGCGCGGCAATTGGTGATGAAATGGTAATTTCTCCTGTTATTAAAGAACATCTAGAATCGCTATTTAATATATTTGATGAATTAGAAGTACCTTATTTTTATAAAGATAAGATTCTTACTATTTCTAAATTTAATTCTTCAAAAGGAATTTTAATTAAAACAGCGGCTTATCCAGGATTTCCGACAGATTTACAACAACCATTAACTGCGGTTTTGTCTAAAAATAATGCAACTTCAATTATTATTGAAAATATATATCAAAATCGTTTTGCTCATATTCCTATGCTTAATAAAATGGGTGCGGATATTAAAATAAACAATAATATTATTATCATACATGGTGTAAGTAATCTTTTAGGGAGCAAGGTTAATGGTAAAGAGCTTCGTGGAAGTGCCTCTCTTGTTATTGGAGCTTTAATTGCTAAAGGAGAAAGTATAGTGACAGGATTAAATTATATTAATAGAGGTTATGTAAGTATTATTGATAAAGTTAAAAAGTTAGGCGCGGACATATCACTAATAAAGGGAGAATGAAATATATTATGAAAAAAATATTCTTAATTTTAGGATTATTATTATCTTTAACATCATGTAATGATAATAATTCTATTGGAGCTATAGGTGATTTTAGTAAATCATTAATTTCTTTAATTCAAAGTCAAAAAGAAATTGATTCAACTTTAACTTATGAAAAGATGAATAGTAATGATTTATATAAAATAATTAATAAAGACGCTAGTTATATTCAAAATAATAATTCTTATCGAATAAGTGGAAAAGTAAAATCTTTTGATACAATTCTTTTATCAATAGGGATATATGATTTTATTCCATTTTTAAAAATTGATGAAAAAAATAATATGTTTGAAGTTGATGAAGAAGAAGTAGAAAAGCAAAAAGAAATATTTGAATATAATTTAGAACATATTATAGAAGAATTACATTTAATGAATAGTAAAATTAAAATATATTTATTAAGTCCAATTACTTTTTATGATTTTGAAAGTCCAGAACAAAAGTTACTTTCTTCATTCTTATTTAATTTATCTCAAACAGTAGCAGAAATAGATGATTTTGAATATGTTGAAGTAATAGAAACATTTAAAATTGATAATGAATTAGAATTGTTTGAACAAATATTGGAGCGGATATAATGAATAATTATTATAAAGAGATTAATCATATTTCTTGGGTAATAACCGCATGCATAGAACAATTTAGATTTGTTGGCAATGAATTAAAAAGAATGCAGAAACTTTCTATTTTTTATTCTTTGCCATCGTTTAATCAAGGAGTTAAACACTATCAATTATCGTTAACGCTTTTTAAAACTGCAGAAAAAAATTGGGCTTTATTAATAAAAAACAATCGCTTAAATCAAAATAATGTTCAAAATTTATACTTATTATATATAAAAAGAGGGGTATTTCAGTTTAAACAATTTATTGATTCAATAATTAAGATGAATTATGAAACTTCTTTAGGACAGAACGCGCTTTATTTTTCTTTAAAAGAAAAGATTAATAGTTTAAATAAGATTGTGAATCAGCTTGATAAAAGTGTTTTTGATATCACAAATTATACTTTTTAAAATTCATAAGCTTATTACAATTTATATGTTTTTATTTACAATTTATCTAATTTTTGTTCATTATTTATTCGTGACCATTAACTTCTTCTTATATAGTAAAGTATTATAAGAAATCACACACATATCACAATCGTTAATACACTTATAATAAAAATTAATAAATAAAAGTAATTATTGTAGATTTAGTATATTTAGATTATAATAATCTTGATTTACTAAAAAAGGAGGCTTTAATATGATTGGAAGAGAGTATGAGTTAGAAAAATTAGAGGAATTATATAATTCTAATAAGTTTGAATTCTTAGTACTTTATGGTAGAAGAAGAATTGGTAAAACAACTCTTCTTACTGAATTTTCAAAAAAACATAATTGTTTATATTTTTTGGCTCAAGAAAAAAATATAACATTAAATCTTCATGAATTCTCAAATTTAATGAGTTCTTATTTTAAAATTGATTATATTCCTTCATTTCAAGATTGGTCAGAACTGATTTCTTATCTTTGCGAAAAAATCGATGTAACATTAACAACAGCTCCTAATGATAAAATTTGCATTATAATCGATGAATTCCCATTTATTGCAAAAGAATATCCTGCTATAAAAAGCATCTTACAACATACCATTGACCAAAAATGGCAACATAAAAATATTATGCTTGTGTTATGTGGCAGTAGTGTTAGTTTTA
>CAZZGL010000027.1:0-16174 GCA_964654155.1 uncultured Staphylococcaceae bacterium
ATGTTAATCTTGATCGTGAATTGGAACATATTACCACGATTAAATTAGATTCTTTATCAATAACTGATTTAGTGGAAATAAAGGACAGAATATAGTTAAAAAAACAACTCTTTTATGAGTTGCTTGAAGAATTAATTATGCTTTTTCCCATGATTTAATGTTGCAATAAGAAATCCCAACATTATAACATTGCTGACCTTTGTATGGTTTGGCATTACATCTAAATTCAAAATAAGCGATTTCTGATGCGTTTTCTGTCCAATAAAGCTTAATTTCTTGAGTGCTCGTTTTGATTGTTTTTTCTGGGACGGCATATTTGTTTAAATATGTTCCATCTTTATTAAAAAAATATATATGAAATGTATCTTTCCCTTCATCAGGTTTGTCATTTGCATTATTTACTTGAGAAATTCCAATTCTTATTTCTAATTTTTCTCCAGTATGAGTAAACATTTTGCTTTGAAAACCAACACCGATATCGGCAATTTTAAGCCCTCCTGGATTATTATTATTTGATGAATAAAAATCTGCTTGAGCTTTATGATTTTTTGGCCCATCATCGCAGGCGTTTTTATAAATATATCTAAATCCATCTGGAAGTTCTTCCTTTAAATCATTATTTGACCAAGAATCATTATCTTGTGATAAAGTTGTTTTTAATTGATATGGATTTTGATAGTTTTTAGGTAAATCCATTTGATAATATCCACATTCTAGAAGAGTTCTGCCATCTTCCCATGAAGAAGTACTATTAGAAGTAGAAGGTATTGTTGATGTTGAAGGTTGTAATGTAGTATTTGTACTTGAAGGTGAAGTAATATTAGAAGTAGAAGAAAATAGTGTTGTATTTTGCGATGTGTTTGGAATCGTATTTTCTATTCTAGTTGTTTCATAAAAACTTGAAGTACTAAAGGAAGTACTAGTATTATTACCATTACAATTAGTTAATATTAATAATGTGGCAATTAAAAAAATGCTTTTTCGTGATTTCATTATTTTCACCTCTAATGATATTTTAAAGATAAATTAAATTATGTCAACAAATTGAATAAAATAGGTGATTATATAGGCTTTAAAAGTGTATAATTATTACAGAAATAAGAGTAAAGGAGCTTATTATTTATGGAAGAAAAAGAATATTTTATAAATAAGACAAAAAGAAGAATAAATATATTTGCAATATTTGGCGCGATTATATTTATCCTATGTTATTTTTTGATTGTTATACCTGCGGTTGAAAAAGGCACATATAAAGAATCTGCGTTATTAGCGATTCCTTTAATTGCGGTTGCGTATATTGGAATATTCGTTCTTGTAATGCGATTGTTAACAAAATTAGCGTTTAAAGATAAGAAATCTTGTGATACCGCGATTGTGCTTGGCTTTTTATTTGTAGGTATATTAGTATTTTGGTTCTTATATCCCGCAATAAAATATACAAAAGGAGAAGAAGCTGATCAAAAATATGTTAAAAAGACAAAAAAGAAAAAGGACAAAATCCTTATTGCTACGATTAAGGCTTATCAAAAGGCATGGATGAGACAAACTCGAAAGCAAAGAATTGGAAAGCCTTTATTAATTTTTGCTATAGTTGCCGCGGCAATTTATGCTATATATTATTTAGCAAATAATCATTCTAATGTTTTAACTGTGATTTTAGTTATTGTATTTATTATTGCTTATATTTTAGTCGTAAGATTAATGGGTGGTGTTGAAGATATAAAGGTTAAACATACAAATTATGATGTTTCTGTTGGAACTGGTTGGCTTGATTATGGTGAAGTTTATGTTACTGAAGGATCAAGTGAGATTAAAGATGATATTGACATTAATTTCTTTTCTTTACTCTTTGCAATACCTTTAACTTTTGCTTTTATTTGTGGAGCACTTCTTGTTGGAGCAATATATTTAGGTGTTATGGTCATTAAGATGTTCATTCCAAAAAAAGGTATGAGAACAATTTTTCTTCATAAGAAAACCGCAATTGGCTATGATTATATTCCTGGATCATATCGATTTAAAAAGATTATGTTTTTATTTAATAAATTAATGTATTTCTTATTTGGATTTAATTTTGTTAATGAGGACTTCTGGCTTGAAGGAATTGGTGCTGATTATATTTATCAATATTTATCAAGAGAAAATAAATATTATTTAGAAAATCAACTTGCTAAAGTAGATAAAAAATATGGTTGTCATTATGATCTTCAATAACTAAAAAAGAGAATGTAATCAGGAAGATAAACATCTACAGAAATGGTGCAATATATAATAATTCTACTTCCAGTAGATAAGTATTTATAATAATTCTACTTTATATTAAATGAATAGGTTTACTTGATTTTTACTAAATGATAGTTTAAATATGTAAAAAATGAGGAATTATTTATGGAAGCAAAGAAAGAAAAAAGATGGTATCGAAATTTAAAAAAGATAATGAGGCACTTTATTAAAAAGACTGAATTTATATATATTGGCGAGCAATTTAGTGAAGGAACTTTGATTTTAAGTAATCATGAAGGAACTAAAGCTCCACTTGCTTGGGAATTATACAACCCTACTCCAGTTCGCTTTTGGGGTAATGAAGAAATGAATTCCGGATTAAAAAGATTGTATCGTTATCAAACAAAAATTTATTATCATGGAAAATTACATTGGAACATTCATTTAGCAAGATTATTTTGTCTTGCTGCTTCTCCTTTGACTAATATGTTTTATCGTGGAATTAAACCAATTTCTATTCGAGCGGGTTTTGGATTGAAACAAACAATAACTGACACAATTGATTGTGTGTCAGAAAGAAGAGAGAATATTGTTATTTTTCCAGAAGACTCTACAAAAGGATATTTAGAAGTTTTAGAGGGGTTTCATCCTGGATTTATTTTGCTTTGCGAACAATGCTTAAAAAAAGGAATAGATCTTCCTGTTGTTGTTAGTTATTTTAGAAAAGCGGATAAGAAGTATATTATTGATCAACCAATTTTATATTCGGCTCTTAAAGCAAAATATCAAACAAAAGAAGAACTAGCGCAAGCTTTATGTGATAGATGTAATGAATTAGGACAAATGTTTAAAGAGTAATTTGAATTAATAAGCATTCACAATTATTGTGTTGCTTATTTTTTTAACACTCGATTTTTAGGCGAAACCCCTATTTTTTGGGTGTTAAAACTTAAAGAATGTATTAATATCCTACTATTAAGAATTTTTTTAAAAAGTATATTTTGTTTTTAAATATGGATGAGTTTAAATGTGGTCATTTAAGTTCACTTTTATTGGATTTTTATCACATACAAATATTATTCGTCGTAAAAAGTGTAAAGCTCTTACAAAAAATCGTTGCTTTTTTTGTATTTTTTTGTCTCATAATATGCATGAATTATAGTGGTGGAGGTGTGATTATGTATCGAACTGCAATTAAAAAATTATTGGAATGGAAGCAAAGCAAAAATCGTAAACCGTTGATTATCGAAGGAGCTCGTCAAGTTGGTAAGACTTGGCTGATGAAAGAGTTTGGTAGAATGGCATATGCAGATACTATATATATCAATTTTGATTCTAATTCTAGAATGGTAGATCTATTTGCTTCTGATTTAGATACGGAACGTTTGATTATGGGCTTAGAACTTTATGTAGGGCGTAAAATTAATCCCGAAAATTCATTGCTTATATTTGATGAGGTACAAGAAGTTCCACGAGCTTTAGCTTCTCTTAAATATTTTTATGAAAATGCACCGCAATATCATATAGTATGTGCGGGTTCTTTACTTGGTATTGCTTTGCATCAAGGTACATCTTTTCCTGTGGGCAAGGTTGATTTTTTAAAACTTTATCCACTTTCTTTTAAAGAGTTCTTGATGGCAACTGGTAAGGAACGGTTTGCTGAATTGCTCGATAAGCGAGATTTTCAAATGATTACAAGTTTTAAGCAAACTTATATTGATGCGTTGAAACATTATTACTTTGTTGGTGGAATGCCTGAAGCAGTGCAAAGCTTTGTAGAAAGCAAAGATTTTAATGAGGTTCGCGAAATTCAAAAGCGAATTCTTGAAGCTTATGAACAGGATTTTTCTAAGCGTGCTCCACATAAAATTGTTCCTAGACTTCGCATGCTATGGAAAAGTATTCCTTCTCAGTTAGCAAAAGAAAATAAAAAGTTCATCTATGGACTTGTTCGTGAAGGTGCTCGAGCAAAAGATTATGAAATTGCAATCATGTGGCTATGTGATTCAGGACTTGTTCATAAGGTTAGTCGGGTGAATTCATCAGGTGTTCCTTTACGAGCATATGAGGATTTAAAAGCATTTAAGCTGTTTGTGGTAGATATTGGACTTCTTGGTTGTATGGTCGGACTTCGTCAACGAACTTTGCTTGATGGTAATAACCTTTTTATTGAGTTCAAGGGCGCTCTTACAGAACAATATGTTTATCAACAGTTAAAGACTATGCAAAACTTAGAGATTTATTATTATACTAACGATCGAGGTTCTTGTGAGGTTGATTTCATTGTTGATACAGGTGAGCGTATTGTTCCTATTGAAGTAAAAGCGGAAACTAATCTTAAGGCTAAAAGTTTAAAAACATATAAGGAAAGATTTTCTCCTAAAGTATCTATTCGCGCATCTGTGGCGGATTACAAAAAAGAAGAATGGCTTATTAATTTGCCGCTTTATGCAATAAATCAAATTAAAGCAGAAACCGATATCTAAAAAAATATTTTTAATACTTTTTATAATAAGTGCAAGAAATACGAATTAAGTTTCGATATTGCACTTTTTATTTTGCATTAGTCTTTTTACAAGAATTGAATAACATAAATGGAACATAATAATTACATGGAAGAAAAATCACTTTATCAATTATCTTTTAAATATTTTTTATTATTTGAAATGTTGTCAATTATAATATCAGTTTTATCATTAGGTTTATTGACCCCATTAGTGCTTTATTATCGATATAAAAAAGAAACTGAATCAACGATTATAAGTGGAAAAAAGCTTGTTTTTAAAGGAAAACTAATTGATGCATATAAAAGATATTTTTTATGGATGATAATTACTTCTTTAATTATTATTTCTTATCAATACATTATATCTTTATTAGTTAATAATCTTAAAAAAACATTACCACCGGCAATTGATACAATAATTACTTCAACAGTTATTACTTTTTTAAGTAGTGTGTTTATTAAGAGCTCTTTTCGAAGATGGAAATATAAATCAATAATAATTGATAATCAAGAATCTTATTATAAAGGCAATATGATACTTGTTATTATTACTTCTATAATTAGAAAAGTATTAAATATAATATCAATTGGTATTTTTTATCCTTTAATTAAAGAAATATCATATAAGTATGAAATTAGAGGAGTGATTATTTCTTTAAGAAAATTAACATGTAAAACAATAAGTAAAGAGTTATATAAAACCTGGTTTATCAATTTATTATGGTTGATATTAACTTTAGGATTATATTTTCCTTATATGATTTATCGTCTAAATAAAATTCTTGTTGCTAATTTAGAATTAAGTGATTTTAATTTGTTAACAATAAAAGAGGGTGAGATTAGATGAAAAGACTTGTTTTAGCAATGCTTTCTTTTTTAATTGTTATAGGTTTATTAGTTGCAGTGCAAGAGGGAAAAATAAACGATTTTAGTTTAGAAAAAGTAAATGCGCAAGAAGTGATTGAATATAGTAAAATCAAGACTAATAATGATCAGAAGGTTGATGGAGAATTATATGTTCAAACAAAAAAAGAAAAAGGCGAAAGTGTTGTTCTTTATGGAGAACGAATTTTTTTAACTGGCGAATATTCTATTATAATAATAGATACCGCTTTAAAAGAAAAAAAGATAATTTCATTTGAATATTTTCAACCTTTAGAATTGGTTGCGGAAGATAATTTGTTATATGTTATAGGTGTTTATGATTCGTTAAATGATATTGTTGTGGATGAAGATCATGTGCTTACTTATGATAAATATGAATGTCAAGTATCGATTTTTGATATTGAAACAATGACAGAAATTAGATATTTACGATTTAATAATGGGTATTATGCTTCATCATATATATTAGGACAAACAATTGTTTTATGTGTGCATGTTGAAGGGATTATTGATGAAGAAAGTAATGAATTGATATACCCTTACTATGAAGATAATAACAATGAAAAAGTATATTTAAGTCATGATCAGCTATACTTATCACGAAATAATGATTTTATTGATTCTTTAACTTTTATAGTTCGTCTAGATGTTGACAATAACATTACATATTCAATCGGCTTAATTGGCGTAGAAGGTATTGAAAAGATTAGTGATAGTAAATTGTTGATTGCAACATCGATATATGTTGAAGAGGATCCTTTAACTGTTATTTATATAATTGATTTATTTAAAACGGTGGAATATAAAGGATATGTTGCGGTTAATGGTAATATTTTAAGCGCTAATTCAATGGAAATTTATCATAATTATTTAAGGGTTTTAACTACTTGTTATTTAAATGATAATATTACTAATAATATTTATAATATTAATTTAAATAATATTTATTTATTTTCTAATCTTGAATTAACTCCAATAGAAGATATAGCTTTAGTAGAATTTAAACAAAATGCAGGTTATATTACATCTTATGATTTAACATATCCTTTATATTTAATTGATTTTTCATCAGCAAAAATAAAAGTTAATAAAGAATTTAATCTGGATTTTGTTGGCGAGCAAGTTGTTTATGGTCAAACTAGTTTTGATATTATTGGAAGAAAATTAAATAATAAAAAACTTGGATCTGCAATTTGTATAGGGGCGTTTGATTTGATAACACATACAATCACAAAGAAATTAATAAGAAACTTTGCTAATGTTGAATTTGATGGCTTATGGAATAATAATTCAGTATTTTATTATGATGATAAAGTATTAATTTCGTTTTTATCTAATGGATATCAAAAAATATTGGTTGTAAAAAAAGGAAGCCAATTTTTAGAGGAAAAAGTCATTTCTGTTGATGAATATTGTCGATGTATTATAGTTAGTAATAATACATTATATGCGATAGGCTTTAATAAGATATATGAATATAATCTTAGTGATTATCAAATAATTAATACTTTTTTAATATAAAAACTGTTACGTGTTGATTCGTAACAGTTTAGAATAGTCTAATATGTTAGTTTAAAAATGAGATAATATCATTATAAACTAAATCATGTTCTGGTTCATTTAGAATTTCATGTCGCATATTATCATAAAGTTTTAAGGAAATGTTAGATAAAGAAGCATCTAAATACATTTTATGAAGTTTTATAACACCTTTTTGATATAATCCAACAGGATCTTCTTTTCCAGAAATAATTAATATTGGTAAGTCTTTTCTTATTTTGAGAACTTCTTTTTTATGATAGATACGATTTAATCCTTTCATAAACTCTTTATAGAAACCGATTGTGGAAATATAATTGCTACGGAAGTCCGCTAGATAGGCATCAATATTAGCGGCGTTATGTGATAACCAATCTGCTTTTGTTCGTGGATTATCGATTTTATTATTATAGCTTCCAAAAGTTAGATTGAACATAAGTTTAGAACGATGAACATCTCTTGAAGTAAATAAACAAATTGTGTTTGCAACTATTCCTCCAAGCTTGGTAACAAATTGCTTTCCACAACTACCGCATATAATAGCTTTTTCTATTAAATTGCTGTGTTTTTGAAGGAATTCTTGACAGATAAATGAACCCATTGAATGTCCAAATAAATAAACTGGTTTACCGAGTTTTTTAATTTCAAGAACTTCTTCATAAACCATATTTACTGTTTTAGTAAAACCATCTTTAGGCCAGACTCCAACTTCTTTTTCATTATCAGCGTTATATCCTTGACCATAATGATCTAGACAATAGACACTAATTTTATTTTCATTTAAAAAATGGGCGAAGTCATCGTATCTATAAGAAGATTCTGCCATACCGGTTACAAGAACCAAATTAGCGGTTGCATCTTCTACATGCCAGCAACTACCTTTCATAATTGTTCCATCTTTTAAAGTTAATTGATAATTTTTACCATAATTCATCATAATTTTTAGCTCCTATTTATTTTTTTTAATTCCAATAATGGTTGATTCAGAGATTTTATAAACAAAAGAAGGGCATTGACCACCAATTTGTATTGTGTAAATAACATTTCCTTCATTATCTAAGAAAGCTTCCCAAATGTAACCAAACCAGAGATCATTTCGATACCTAAAGTTTACAAAATCACCTTTTTTATATTTAGCGGTTTCTATCCATTTAGTCTTTTTCTTTTTAAAAAGACACATTATTATCACCTCAATTTCTTCGATTTAATTATATATTAATCTTTTAACTATGACAAATCGTATTTTTTATAATAATTTTATTATTATATTTCGTTTTGTACATAATTATGCTATTATTAATACGATTTGGAGGCAATTATTATGGCAAAAATTAAACCAATTACGGATTTAAGAAAAACAAATGAAATATCAGATTTGGCTCATCAAATTGATGAACCGATTTTTATTACTAAAAATGGCTATAGTGATTTAGTAGTAATGTCAAATGAAGTGTATGAAGATTTAGTAAAGTCTGTAGGAGAGATTACCTCACAAGAAATGACTTACCCATTTGAAGAAAAACAAGATGAACATTATGGCTTTGTTAAAGTGGCGTGTGCTTCAATTGATACAGTTGTGGCTTCACCAAAACAAAACGCTAATTCGATTATTAATAAAGCAAAAGAATGCGCGAATAAAGGCGTTAAACTTTTAGTTTTTCCAGAGTTAGCATTATCTTCTTATACATGTGGTGATTTATTTTTACAACGAACATTAATAGAAGCGTGTGAAGAAGAATTAAAAAGAATTATTAAAGAAACAAAAAATTTAAATATGATTCTTGTTGTTGGTGCTCCTGCGGTTATAGAACAAAAATTATATAATGTTGCAATAGTTATTTTAAAAGGAAAAATCTTAGGAATTGTACCTAAAACTGCGATTCCAAATTATAACGAATTTTATGAGTTAAGATATTTTGTTGAAGCGCCTAAAAAGAATGTTGAAATATCTTATTTGGGTCATAAAACAATATTTGGAAATAAATTGATTTTCCGTTGTCTTAATTCTATTGATTTTACTTTTGGTATTGAAATATGTGAAGATTTATGGATTCCTGATTCCCCAAGTATAAATCATAGTTTAATGGGAGCGGCAATTATTTGTAATTTAAGTGCATCTAATGAAGTTGCGGGTAAAGATGATTATCGTACATTAATGATTAAAGCTCAAAGTGGTAAGTTATCATGTGCTTATTTGTATGCTTCATCAGGAAATGGTGAATCGACAACAGATGTGGTTTTTTCTGGTGCGAATATGATTGTAGAGAATGGTACTTTATTAGAAAAAGCAGAACTATTTAAAAATGAAACTATTATAAGTGATATAGATGTTGAAAAACTTGTTAGTGATCGTCAAAGAATAACCTCTTTTAAAAAAGAATATATTAATGGTTATAGCATTGTTGGATTTAAGTTACCTTTAGAAATTTCTTCTTTAGATCGAAAATATAATCCATTACCTTTTATTTTAAAAGATGAACAAGAAAGAAATCATCGAATGAAAACAATTTTAAAAATTCAAGTGATGGGTCTTGTTAAGAGATTAAAACATATTAACTGTGATAAAATAGTTATCGGTTTATCAGGAGGATTGGATTCTACACTTGCCTTAATTGTATGTTATGAAGCATTTAAAGAATTAGGTTATGATTTTAAAAATATAAAATGTTTAACTATGCCATGTTTTGGAACAAGCCAAAGAACTAAAAAGAATGCTTTTAGTCTTGCAAATGCTTTAGGAACTAGTATTGAAGAAATAGATATTACTGAGTCGGTTAAATTGCATTTAAAAGATATTCATCATGATGAAAATGTTCATGATGTAGCGTATGAAAACTCTCAAGCTAGAGAAAGAACACAAGTTTTAATGGATTACGCAAATAAGATTAATGGATTAGTTATTGGAACAGGTGATTTAAGCGAATTAGCATTAGGATTTGCGACATATAATGGCGATCATATGTCAAACTATGGTGTTAATGGCTCTATTCCAAAAACTCTTGTTAGACATCTTGTTTATTATTATGCTTTAACACACGAAAATGTTAAAGAAACATTATTAGATATAATAGATACTCCAGTATCTCCAGAGCTACTTCCTCCAAAAGAGGGCGTAATTGCGCAAAAGACAGAAGATATTATTGGACCTTATGAACTTCATGACTTTTTCCTTTATCATTTATTAAAAGATAAATGCAGTATTAAAAAATTATACTTTATTGCCTGTAATAGTTTTGAAGATATTTATGATAACGAAACGATAAAAAAATGGTTAAAATTATTTGTTCGTCGTTTTTTCACGCAACAATTTAAAAGAAGTTGCCTTCCTGATGGAGTTAAGGCTTGTTCTATCTCTCTTTCTCCTCGAGGTGATTTTAGAATGCCAAGTGATGCTTCCTTTGATGCGTGGATGGATGAAATTGAAAGTTTGTAGGTGAGTAATATGGATTTAAAAGAAATAAAAATAACTTCCAAAGAGGTTTTTAAAGGTCGAATAATGACTGTTGAAGTTGATGAGGTAATGTGTCCAGATAATCAAAAGTCAATTAGAGAGGTAGTTCGTAAAACTCCAGCAGCGGTTATTCTACCTATTCTTGATAATGGGGATATTATTTTAGAACGGCAATTTCGTTATCCATATAACGAGGTTGTTATTGAGCTTCCTGCAGGAAAAGTTGATGAAGGAGAAGAATGTTTAATCGCGGCTAGAAGAGAGTTATTAGAAGAAACAGGATATGATTGTAAAAAGATAGCATATTTAGGGAAAATATATCCTACTGTAGGGTTTTGTGATGAAGTTATTCATATGTATTTAGCAACTTCATTAATCAAAAAAGAACAACATTTGGATGAACATGAATTTGTGGATCTGTTTACTTGTTCTATTGATAAAGCAATTGAAATGATTGAAAATGGAGAAATAGTAGATTCAAAAACAATATGCACAATATATAAATATCTATTAAGTAAAAAATAGGAGGATTTATTAATGATTAAGAGATTTGCAAAGTATTATAAACCACATTTAAGATTATTTTTAATAGATATTTTTTGTGCATTAATCGTAGCTATTTGTAATTTAGTTTATCCTGAGGTTGCTGGAAGGATAGTTGATAAATATGTTCCTGATAAAAATATAAGAATGATTTTGATTTTAGGTGGGGTATTGTTAGGAATATATATATTAAAATGTTTTATTAATTATGTCATTCAATATTGGGGACATATAGTTGGGGTTAGAATTCAAGCGGATATGCGTCGTGATATGTTTAAAAAATTACAGAAGTTACCTTTTTCTTATTATGATGAGAATAAAACCGGTCATATTACTTCAAGATTAGTCAATGATTTGATGGAAATATCTGAACTTGCCCATCATGGACCTGAAGATATTTTTCTTTCAGTTGTCACATTAGTGGGAGCATTTATCATGCTTTCTTTAACTAATATTTATTTATCTTTAATTGTTTTTGCAATTATTCCTTTTATTATTATATTTGCCTCAAAAACAAGAGTTAAACAAAAACAAGCTTTTAAAGAAACTAGAATTCAAACAGGAGAAATAAACGCCGAGGTTGAATCCGCGATTGCGGGAATTAGAGTATCTAAGGCGTATGTTAGTGAAGAACATGAATTAGAAAAATTTCAAAAGTCGAATGTTAAATATCAAAAAGCTCGAGCGGGTGCATATAAGCAAATGGGAATTTTTAATTCCGGAATGGGACTTTTTACCGATTTATTATATTTAATAGTTTTGATTGCTTGTGGTATATTTTACGCTTATGGAAAGATTAGCGATGGTGAATTTACATTATTCATTCTTTATATAATGATGTTAATTAACCCAATAAGAACACTAGTAAATATATATGAACAAATTCAAAGTGGTATGACTGGTTTTGCACGTTTTATTGAAGTTATGGATACTCCTGAAGAAGAAGATAGAGAAGATGCAGTTGAAATTTATGATTTTAAAAATAATATTTCATTTGAAAATGTTTCTTTTACTTATCGTCATAATGATGAAAAAAAGAAAATGATTTTATCTGATTTATCTTTTACTATCGAAAAAGGAAAAACTATCGCTCTTGTTGGACCAACTGGAGGAGGAAAAACTACAATATGTCATCTTATTCCACGCTTTTATGAAATAGATGATGGAAAAATAACTTTTGATGGAATTGATATTAGAGATATAACAAGAGAATCGTTAAGAAATCAAATCGGTATTGTTGCACAAGATGTTTTCTTATTTGCAGGAACCATTAAGGAAAACATTGCATATGGTAAACTTGATGCTTGTGAAGAAGAAATAATTTCCGCCGCTAAAAAAGCAAATATTCATGATTTTATTATGGCATTAGATAAGGGATACGAAACTTATGTTGGTGAAAGAGGGGTTCTTCTTTCAGGTGGTCAAAAGCAAAGAATATCGATTGCTAGAGCATTCTTAAAAAATCCTAATATATTAATTTTAGATGAAGCAACTTCTGCATTAGATAATATGACAGAAATGCAAATCCAAAATGCATTAACAAATTTGGCTAAAGGAAGAACAACTTTAGTGGTTGCTCATCGATTATCTACAGTTAAAAATGCTGATGAAATAATTGTTTTAACTGCAGATGGTATTGTTGAAAGAGGAGCTCATGATCAATTAGTAAAAAATAATGGTTTATATGCAGAATTGTATCAATACCAATTTAGGGAGTAAAAAATGGTGTGATTTGATTCACATCATTTTTATTAGATTTATTGGTATGTTTTTATATTTTTAAAGTTTTTGTCCGCTAAATCTTGAGCTATAAAAGGAATAAAGTAAAATGGTACAGTAAGAATCTTTTGCTTGTTATTATATCCATAATTATTTTTTGATACCTTAATGGCAAATTCAAATTTGTTATGCATCGAGAATTTTTCTAATGAATTAAGGGAGCCTCTACCTTTTTTTACATCAAGAGGATATAGTTTATTATTTGATTCAATGATAAATTCGATTTCAGCGGATGATTTGCCTCTCCAATAAAATAACTTATGTCCTTTGGCAATAAGTTCATTTGCAACATAATTTTCAAAGAAAACGCCTGAGAGTGTATTTTCATGATCTGTTGAAACAAATGAAGCAGCATTGATTCCGCTTTGATATGAAAACATACCCATATCACCTAAATACAGACGAAAATTACTATCATTATCAATAATTAATGGGGTTGTAATATGCTCTTTTAGTTGGAAAGATTGATTGATAATATGAGCCATTGTAAGCCATTGAATAGATGTAATAAAATCTCTTGTTTTACTTTTTTCTTCGATAAGTCCTGGTGAAAAGTTTTTTGATTCTTTATTTAACTCTTTATAAATGTTTTGAAATAAGGAACGTGAACGTAAAATTGATTTTTGACTAGCTTGATAAAGTTCCATATCAGATAGGTAATTGTCATATAAAGTTTTTAATATTTCTCTAGAAGCAAAAAGATTTTTATCTTTTATGTATGTTTCAACAGCTTCTGGCATACCACCTACAAGTAAGAATTTATATACTTGTTCAAGGGCTAATTCGTGAATGTTAGTATCGAGAGGGTAATTGTTGATGTATGCATCTTTTATTGAGTTATAAAGCACCTTGTTACTATTCATTAAAAATTCATCAAAAGTCATCGGATAAATTGTAATTTGATTAATTTTACCAATCGGGAAAAGAAATTTATTATTTTCTTTATTTCCTCGTTTATGTGTTTCTCTTTGGATTTTAATACGGACCATTGAACCAGTTGCAATAACAGGAATTTCTTGATAATCTTGACAAAAATATTTAAGCGAAGAAATTATATTTGGACATTCTTGTACTTCATCAAATATTAAAAGTGTGTTTTTTGAGATTTGTTGACCTTTAAATAGAGAAATATATTCAATGATTTTTTTAGCGTTTGCAGTTTTAGAACAAAATTTACGTATTTCATCTTCTATTTTGCAGTCGATATAAATATAATTATTTTTATAATAAGTTTCAGCAAAAATATTTTTAATAAGATAAGTTTTACCAACTTGCCTTGCTCCATAGACAATTAACGGCTTTTTCGTTTTATTTTTTTTCCAATCAATTAGTTTTTGTAATGCAATTCGTTCCATGTAAATTAGTCTCCTTATATATTTTTCAAGCACATCATATCATTAATTGCACCATTTAACAAGTTCATTTAAGAGTTAATTGCACCTTTTTAGATGTTTTTAAAGTCGTTAATTGCACCTTTTAGGAATAAAACTATATTTTTTCTCTCATTAAGTTTTAAATACAAAAAAATCTGTTATGTCTTATGTGCTTAACATAACAGAATATTTTGTAGTGCATTTGTATTTTTTAATAATCGATATTATCCCAATCTATTTTTTCATTTTTATAAAAATATTGTTTATCATGTTCACTTATTTCTCTTAGAATTCTACATGGATTTCCTACCGCAATTACATTATCAGGAATATCTTTTGTAACAATACTTCCGCCTCCTATAATTGTATTTTTTCCAATATGAACGCCAGGTAAAATAATGACACCTGCACCAATCCAAACATTTTCATCGATATAAACATCTTTGTTAAATTGTAATCCTTTTATTCTTAATGTAGGGTCTATTGGATGGCTAGCTGTGGCAATTGTAACATTAGGACCGAACATAACATTATCACCAACATAAACATGACCATCATCAACAATTGTTAAATTTGAATTTGCGTATATTCTATTTCCAAAATGAACATGATGTCCACCCCAATTTGCGTGAAATGGTAATTCTATGTAACATTGTTCACCACATTCTGCGAATACTTCTTTCATATATTTAATTTTTTCTTCTATTTGCGAAGGCTTAAGTTTGTTAAATTCCCATAATCTATCTTGATATTGAAATTGCTCTTTCATTATTTCTTCATCGCCAGGATTATAAATCAATCCTTTTATCATTCTTTCATATTCAGTCATTCTTTAATCCTCATTTTTTGCTAGAATAAAACAATTATAATGTAGTTCTGCTTAGAAATACAACTTTTTATTAAAGATTATCAATAATTGTTTGTCCGAACATATTACCTAATTTGATCATACTTAGAGAATCAAAATGGTAATAATCTGCACTAGTAATGCTAGGTTCTAATCCATATGTTAAAGAACTTGTATCAACGATATGCCAGTTATCATATTTTTCGGCATTATCTTTTTTTGCTTTATTAATGCTATATCTATTTGTCCATCCAGAATAGGTAGAAATAAGTGCGTTAACAAAATGAATGTCTTCACCATCATTTTTATAAATATATTTTGACATAGCTTTTTCTATATCAAGAAATAGATTTTCTTCGAATTCTTGATATTTTGCTGCGTAAGTTGAATTTGAAGAATCTGCTTCACCTTGCATCCAACATAATGCTCGTACATGAGGAACAAGTCCAATATATTCAAGATAGGATAAAGATTCATATGCAAATTCAATAAACTTGCTATAAAGATTATTATCAGCAGTTCCTGAATCGAAAGAACTATCAGATTTCCATTGTGAATATAAATTAGTTGCTCCAAGTGCATATTTAACAATGACAATGTTTCTATTTAATTTAGTAGATTCAAATACTTCCGCCATACCTATTTCTGGCCCAAAACGTAAAGAATTAAATCCTTGACCTAATTGTACATATTCAAAATCATCAGAATAATTTCCTCCATTGTTACAATAATAAGCAATTTCAGTTGTCATTCCACTTTCATAGTATTCATATTTTTCTTCAGTAAGATTTCCTTTTTCAATTTGGTTTTTTAAGCAACTGTTATATGTATGACCTTCAGCATTAGATTGTCCTGCTAGAAATACAACATCTATATTAGTTTCATCAAATGGAATTTCGGCATTTATAGTTGTAGGAGATTCTTCTTTAGAAGTTTGGTCATTTGGATTGTTGTTGCATGCACCTAATGAAAGAAGTGCGGTTGTAAGTAAAATAAAGTTTTTCTTTTTCATAATAAATATCCTCTCG
>CAZZGL010000028.1:0-15489 GCA_964654155.1 uncultured Staphylococcaceae bacterium
AATATAGAGATGTAATCAAATATAAACGCAGTAAATAAGCCATTTTTTATCATCATTTTGCAAAAGAGGATTTTAAAAATATAATTATTTTTTATTTTCTTTACTATTTTTTTGATCGAAGAAACCTCTTTTTTCCATTTCATCAATCGAAATAGTATTTTTACATCTTTTTAACATTTCTTCTAATAATTTCTTTTCTTTATCCATTGTAATAATTATAGTTTTTTTATTGTGACCAATCATATAAAGATTTGGAGTTTCTGTAGACATTGGGATATCAATATAAGCGATTTCTTTATATTCAATAACTCTAATATGAAACAATTGACGATGTTCTAGAGCCTTATCAGTCAAGATTAATCTTGTCTTTATAATAGAAGCGGTAAACAATCCAACTGAAGGAATGTTAATTAAAGCCAAAACTAAATAATGAGTTATTTCAACATTAAATTTTGAACCCATAAATAAATAAAAATAGAGGATATCTAAAATTATTACACAAGTATATAAAATAATGCTATTCTTCTTGTTATCAGGCTTAAGAATCATAATTTCACCTCAAATCTATAGCATTATTATACGTGATTTCACCTAAAAAAATAGAGAAAAAATCGTTATCACTAGTAGAGGCTAAAATTCATTAAAAAAAATGTGTAAAAAATGCTATTTTTAGATTTATTCTTTTTTTTTTTTGTGAGATAATTAAATAAACTACTTCTCTATCCATAGGATAGAAAAGTAAAGATAAAGGAGGAGCTTATGCTGAAATTATTTGATACCATACCGGATAATTTCTTTTCCGTCCTTTCGAGTAAAAATAAAGATATTTATGCGATGGCGTTATTAGTCTTATATCGTTCGCTTCAAACAGATGAAATGTCAATTAAAAAAGAAGACTTTCTTAGAACTTTAAAAGAAAAAGCGACCGATCTTGTCATGAATTTTGATTTTTCCGAAGAAGGCGATGAAGATGATTTAGGTGCAAATCCTTCATTACCTAGTCGTGCCGCTTTTATTGTGCGTCGATTAGAAGAAACGGGTTGGATCGATATTGAAATGCGAACTGACACATTTGAAGAATATATTGCTTTACCAAGTTACTCGATTCAAATGCTAACTTTCATGAATGAAATTGTATCTGAATCAGAAGTTGCTTACAATTCGCTTGTTCATTCTACATATAGTGAATTGAAATTAGAAGATGAAGAACAAGATGAGTTTATGTATGCAACTTTAATAAGAGTATATGAAAATACTAAGAAATTGCGTGTAGAATTAGTTACTTTAGGACATTCTATTCGTATTTTCCAAAACAAGCTTGGTCGTTTATTCACTACTAATGAAGTATTACATGAACACTTTGATCAATATAAAGTAAGAATTAGTGACCGTTATTATCATCCACTTAAGACATTTGATTCGGTGACAAAGTTTAAACGTCCAATTTTGTCAATTTTACAAAAATGGTTAAAAGATGATGAAATAAGACAAAAACTTGTCATGCAATGCATTATGTGGGGACATGGTAAGGATAATACTGAAGCCGAAGAAGAAATCATTGATAAAATTACATATATTCAAGATATGTATGAACAAATGAATACTATGGTTGCGGAAATTGATGAAAAGCATTCAGAATATACAAAGTCTTCGGCAACCAAGATTATTTACTTAAATAATTCTGATAAAACGATAAAAGGACATTTAGAAACTATTTTCAAAGCTTATGCAAAAGCAAATAGTGAAGGTGTTGGTTTACGTGGTATTCTTTCAAGAATGCAAGATTCGATTTCTCTTTATGAACAAGGATATATCAATCCAGATTCGATAACTTTACCAATTATTAGAAAGTATCGTGAAGAAGGAGAACCACTTCCTATTATATTTAATAGTGAAGAAGCGGGCGATTACACAATGCAAGAATTCCTAGATCAAACTCGTAATTCTTTTACTGATGAAAGAATTTATGAATTTATGGAAACGGCATTTCAAGGAGAAGATGAAATATTTATTGGTGATATCCCACTTCCAGATTTTGATGCCTTTATTTTGCTTATTCTTGCCTCGCTTAAAAAAGATGATGAAGCTTCTTTCTATATTGTTGAACAAGGAGATGGAAGAGTTACATCGCAAGGATATGTACTACCGAATTTTACCTTTAAACGAAAGGAGAAAAAATAACTATGTTTGAAGAAGAATTTATTAAACTATCACATAGTGATCAAAATGAATTTGCTAAAGTAGTCAATACTTTAATGTTAAAATCATTTGTGGTTCGTGAATCTTTTGATTCTAGAGAAAAACTTATGAAAATAAACCCTGAATATCGTTTTCTAGAACGCCATTATGAATTGGTGGAAAACTATTTAAAATATTCAGGTTGGATTTTAGAAAAAGATGTTGCAAGTGGTGTAATTGCAATTAGTAACGATTTTGAACAAAATAGATTAAAAATCGATCGGGAAACATCTCTTATTTTGTTTACACTTCGTTTAATTTATGAGACACAAAAAACTGAATCCAACAGTGCTGGTGAAAGTTTATATATGACGACGCCAGAACTTTTAAAAACAATGCTCGAATATGGAATAACTATGCAAGGCAAACGTTTAACAGGTCGTTTACTTGGACGTTCTTTGCGATTCATGGCCGCGCATAATATTATTGCTAAGGTCAGTGGCTCTTATGATGAAGGAAATGTGGCTTTCTATATACTTCCTTCAATTACTTTTGCAGTCGACAATCAAAAAATTGCGGCAATGTCGGAGGCTTTAGATAAATTGAAAGAGGGTGAAACATTATGAAATCCCTTAAGAAAATAAAGATTATTAATTGGCACTATTTCTGGAATGAAACCATTAATATTGAACCAATTGTCTTTTTAACTGGATTAAATGCTTCTGGTAAATCTACATTAATTGATGCTATGCAAGTTTTACTTTTAGGTGATACAAGTGGTCGTTTCTTTAATAAAGCGGCAACCGAAAAATCATCTCGTACTTTAAAAGGCTATTTAAGAGGAGAACTTGGAGATGCTGAAGATGGAGGATTTAAATATTTAAGAAATGGTCGATTTACTTCTTATATTGCCATGGAATTTTATGATGATTATCATGATAACTCTTTTACTTTTGGTATTGTTTTTGATTCTTTTGGAGATGGAAGTGAAGAACATCGTTTCTTCTTGTTAGAAGATAAAATTCCTGAAAATGAATTTATTGTCGATAATATTCCAATGGAATATAAGGCTTTAAATGCTTTCTTTCAAACAAACTATCAAGGAAAATTTAAATTTTTAGATTCCAATAGACAATATCAAGATTTATTAAAACGTAAATTTGGTGGTTTAAAAGATAAATATTTTAGTCTTTTTAAAAAAGCTGTTTCCTTTTCACCAATTACTGATATTGAAACATTTATTACTGAATATGTTTGTGATGCTTCGACATCAATTAACATTGAATCGATGCAAGAAAATATTTTGCAATATAAAAAGCTTCAAAACGAAGCTGCGGTTATGGCAGCGCGTATTGAGCGATTAACAGAAATTGAGCAAGCGTATAAATCATATATTGAACAAAAGGATTCATTAAGTTTATATAGCTATGTCATCGAAAGAGCGGAATATCAAAATGATTTAGTTCGTTTAACTTCTTATGAACAACAAATTGCTAAAGCGGAAGCGCGTTTAGAAGAAATAAACGACGAATTAAATGATTTCGATGAAGAAATTCGTACTTTCCAACGTAAGAAAGAAAAATTAATATCGGATAAACTTACTTCTAATACCTATCAAATGACTGATGAATTGTGGGAAGAAAAAAGAAAAACTGAAGAAAAACTTGCAAGTTTATCTCGTGATGCCAAAGCGATTGAAGAAAACTTAAATCATTACGCAGATGATTATATTACTCACGCTACTGAATTAGTGGAAACTTTATCGCAATTTGATTTATCTTTATTAGATAATGATCGTAAAGCGGATATTGAAACTGTTTTAGAAGTTGCTTTAAAAGTTATTCGTTTATCAAGTGAATTAAAAGATCAATATCTTCCTCATTTAGAAACCTTAACTTCTTCGGTTTTAACTGAGTGGAGAGATGTTTTAAATGAATTCAAATCTTTAGTTAGTGCATTATATGTTTCATTAGGAAGAACAATTAGTTCTCTTGATCAAAAAACATCATTATTACGTCAACAAGAATTAGACCTTCGTAATGGTGGCAAATCATATGAACGTAATTTAGCATTTATTCGTAGTGAATTAGCCGCGGAACTTAAAAGAAGACATGGATATGATATTGAAGTTGCTATTTTCGCGGATTTATTTGATATTAAAACTCCTTTATGGAGCAATGCGATTGAAGGATTTTTATATAATCAAAAATTTAATTTATTCGTCGATCCACGATATTATTTAGAAGCTCATGAAATAGTTCGTGAATTAATGAAAAAAGCTGGTTTTTATAGTACGACACTTGTCGACCAAGCAAAGATTATTGAAAGACGTTTTGTCGCTGAAAAAGGTTCTCTTGCTGAAGAAATTATTACCGATCATGAAGGCGCAAGAGGCTATGCGAATTTCTTAATTGGTCGTTTAAAGAAATGTGCGACTGTTAAAGAAGCTCGAGAAAGTGGAAATGGTATTACCGCGAATTGTGATTTATATCGTAATTTTGCTTTAAGTACAATTAATCCACGTTCTTATCAAGTTTCTTATATAGGTCGTAAAGTTGGCGAAGAACAAATTATTGCTAAGCAAAAAGAAATTGAAAAGAATCGTAAGCTTGTTGAACTTTATCGTAATTTATATGCGATTACCGGCAGAGTTAATAGTTTAGAAGTTATTAATGCTTATGAAATTCAAGCTTCTTTAGCATTGATTGAAAAAAGCGCTGATATTAAAGGTTTACAAGAAACTCTTGATTATATCGAAAGTGAACTTGAAAAACACGATTTATCGCAAATTAAAACCATTGACCAAAGAATTGCCGATATTGAATTAGATATAAAGGGCTTAGAAGAAGATAAAGCCCATTTATATGAAGAAAGAGGTAATTTATACACACAAATTAAGGTTTTAAAAGAAGATAAAATTCCTGAAGAACAAGCTCGCGCGGATGAAAGAAAGAAGAGATTAGAAGAAAATTACGATGGATTCTTTGTTGATGAAGTTGCTCAACCTTTATTTAATAAATTATTAGATGAAGGTAAATCAACTTTAGAAATAGTTACTGAATATAAAGTTAAACTTACTAAATCTCAATATTTACAACAAAACTATTATTCTCAATTAGTTAAGTTAAGAAAAGATTATATTCGTGATTATCGTTTAAGCTATGATGCTGAAACTTATGATAATGATGTTTATGATAATGAATTAAAAGATATGAGAGATGTTAAACTTCCTCAATATCAAGTAGCCATTACAGATGCATATAATAAAGCAACTAAACAATTTAAAGATGATTTCATCAATAAATTAAAAACCGCGATTGAAACGGTTGAAGCCCAAATTGATGAATTAAATATTGCTTTAAGTGCTTCGACTTTTGGTAATGATTCATATCGCTTTATCGTCCGTCCTTCTCAAGAATATCGTCGATATTATGACATGATTAAAGATGAATTATTATTAGAAGTTGGCGAAGATGATTCCGCATTTGTTAATAAATATGAAGAAGTTATGAATGATTTATTCCGTCAAATAGTGGATGTTGGTGATCGCGGAGATCGTCAAAGTGCGGTTTTAGCTAATGTAGAAAAATTCACTGATTATCGTTCATATCTTGAATTTGACCTTATTGTTCGTAACCGTGATGGCGTTGAACAAAGATTATCAAAAACCTTACGTAAAAAATCTGGTGGTGAAACTCAAACACCATTCTATATTGCTGTATTAGCGTCTTTTGCGCAACTTTATCGCGTTAATGATAAGGGTGAATTAAGTAATTCGTTCCGCCTTATCGTTTTTGATGAAGCTTTCTCAAAGATGGACCGTGGCAGAATTAAAGAATCTATTAGATTACTACGTAAATTTGGCTTACAAGCGATATTATCCGCACCATCAGATAAGGTTGCTGATATATCAGAATTAGTTGATGAAACTTTAGTTGTTTTACATGATAAGAATACTTCTAGAGTTCGTTTGTATGCTGAAGAAGAAAAACTTTCAACAAAATGATAAAAAATACGCTATCTTTTTTTAGGTGGCGTTTTTTTGAATAATAATTACTATCAAAGGAGGAAAATAGTAATGGGAAAAGAAATTGTAGCAATGCTTCTTGCTGGTGGAAAAGGAACAAGATTAGGTTCGCTTACAAGAAAAGTTGCTAAACCAGCCGTTAGTTATGGAGGAAAATATCGCATCATCGATTTTCCTTTATCAAACTGTGCGAATAGTGGAATTGATACAGTTGGTGTTTTAACTCAATATGAATCAGTTGATTTAAATAATTATTTAGGTGATGGAAAAAAATGGGGTCTTGATGGAATTAATTCTTTAATCGGATTATTACCGGCTAGACAAACTGAAGTTGGAGCAACATGGTATAAAGGAACCGCTGATGCGATTTATCAAAATCTTGATTTTCTTGATAAATTTGAGCCTGAATATGTTTTAATTCTTTCTGGTGATCATATTTATAAGATGAATTATCAATTGATGTTAGATTTTCATAAGAAAAATAATTCTGATGCCACAATTGCGGTTTTGGAGGTTAGTAAAGAAGAAGCAAGTCGTTTTGGAATAGTCATTGCTAATGATGAACAACAAATTGTGGGATTTGAAGAGAAACCAAAGAAACCTAAATCAACATTAGCTTCGATGGGAATTTATATTTTCTCTTATAAAATTCTTCGTGAAGCTTTAATAGAAGATGCTAAAGATGAAAACTCATCTCATGATTTTGGTAAAAATATCATGCCTTCATTAATTAAGAAAGGTAATCGATTATTTACATATAGATTTAGTGGTTATTGGCGGGATGTTGGTACGATTGAATCATTATGGCAAGCTAATATGGATTTGCTTTTAGATCACGAGGATGTTGATTTGTATAGCATTAATGATGATTTAAAAATTTATTCAGAAGACACTAAGAGTGTTCCTCAATATGTTGGTAAAAATGCGTCCGTTATTGATTCTTTGATTAATCAAGGGGCAATTGTCTTAGGAAAAGTCGTTCGTTCGGTGATTTCTAATGAAACACTTATTGAAAATGGAGCAGAGGTGTATGATTCAGTAATTATGCCAGGTGCAATTATTAGAAAAGGCGCAAAAGTATATAAGGCTATTGTTAGTAATAATACCGAAATAAAAGAGAATACCATCATTAATGAAGAAGCCACCAGCGTGGTTTTGATAGCAAAATAAAGAGGTGAAGATATATGAAAAGAATAATTGGTTTTTGTAATTTACATAATTCTCCATCTTTAGGAGAACTTACCTCGTCTAGACCTTTAGCGTCTACTTCATTTTTAGGTCGTTATGCTTTTGTTGATTTCGTTTTATCAAATTTTGCTAATTCTGGGATTGATGAAGTTGGAATTTTAGTTAAAGAATACGCTCGTTCGATTAATAAACATTTAAAATTTGGCTCGTCATGGAATATTAATACAAAAACTGGCGCTCGAGTTATTATGCAAAATGAACAATATTATAATAATCCTCGCTATAATCACGACATTAATAACATTCGTAATAATGACTGGTTCTTATATCAATCAAAAGCGGATTATGTAGTTATTGCTCCAGTTCACTTTGTTATGGCTATCGATTATCGTAAAGTAGTAGATGCCCATATTGCTTCAGGTGCTGATGTTACATTGGTTTATACAAAAGTTGATAACGCCAGAACAAATTTTATTGGTTGTGATAGATTAACTATTTATCAAAATATTATTACAAATATTAGTAAGAATAAAGGCGAAAAGAAAAATGCGGATATTTCTTTAGAAACATATGTAATGAGTCGAGAAATGTTAGAAAGAATATTAAAGGAAGCATCAGCAATATCAAGTTTATATTCATTAAATGATTATATTAATTATATGGTAAAAGTCTTACAAGTAAACGCTTTTGAACATAAAGGATATGTTAGATGTTTTGATAGTTTATCACATTATATGGAATATTCTTTAGAGCTTTTAGATTATACGATAAGACAACAACTTTTTTCACCAAATTGGCCAATTTATACGGTAACTCATGATACACCTCCAAGTAAATATGGTAAAAATGCTGAGGTGAGCAATTCATTTATTGCTAATGGAGCGGTTATTGAAGGTAGTGTTAATGGTTCGATTATTTCTCGTTCAGTAGCAATTAGAGAAGGCGCAAGAGTGAAGAATTCAATTATCTTAACTGATACAATTATTGCAAGTGATATCAATTTGGAATATTGTATTGTAGATAAATATGCGCGTATTATACATTGTCATGATTTAAAAGGAAGTGACAAGCAACCTCTATATATCAAGCAAGGAGATATTGTTTAATGAAGATTTTAATGGCGGCAAGTGAAGCAACACCACTTGCAAAAACTGGCGGCTTAGCTGATGTTGTTCATGCTTTATCGCGTGAGTTAGTTACTTTAAAAAATGAGGTTGCAATTGTCCTTCCTTATTATCAAACTATTAGAGAACAAGTAGTTCATCATGTAGAGCTTGTTACATCTTTTACTGTTTATCTTTCATGGCGAAAACAAGTTTGTAATGTTTATAAAACAATGATTGATGGAATAACATATTATTTATTAGGAAATCACCAATATTTTGGTCGTGATCATTATTATGGCTATTATGATGATTTAGAAAGATTTGCTTTCTTTACATTGGCTATTAGAATGTTAATTAAAGAAATTAATTTTAAACCAGATGTTATTCATTGTCATGATTGGCAAGTTGGAATGTTACCTTGTTTAATTAGGGAACAAAATAATAATGATGAGTTTTATCGAGATATTAAATTTGTACTTACAATTCATAATCCGGCATTCCAAGGATTATCTCATCCTGATACATTAGGAGACTATTATTCATTAGACCGTCGTCTTTTTGATGAAGGTAAAGTTCGTTTTAAAGGCCAATTATCAACATTAAAAACTGGAATAATTTACTCTGATAAAATAACCACTGTTTCTAAAACTCATGCAGAAGAACTTTATAATAAAGAGAAAGCACATGGATTAGAAACAATTATGGAATTAAGAAGAAATGATTTTGTTGGTATTGTTAATGGAATTGATTATGAAGAGTTTAATCCAGAAAAAGATAAATATTTATTCTCATCATTTAATAAAGATAATTTTGAAGAGGGTAAAGAAAAAAATAAAAAAAATTTATATCAAAAACTTCATCTTCGTGATACTAAGATGCCATTATTTGCAATTGTTTCAAGATTAACATGGCAGAAGGGACTTGATTTAGTTTTACATACTACAAAATCATTATTAGATACAGGCTCTAATCTTGTTATTTTGGGAACAGGAGAAGCTATGTATGAACAAGAATTTGAAAATCTACGTCAAATTTATCCTTCTCAAATGGCTTTTTATAATGGTTATAGTGATGAATTAGCGCATCAAATATATGCTGCATGTGATATATTTTTAATGCCAAGTTTATTTGAACCATGTGGTATTGGACAAATGATTGCGCTTCGTTATGGCGCATTACCACTTGTAAGGATGACAGGAGGATTAAATGATACAGTTAAACCTTATTTTGGCAATAATATTGAAACTGCAAACGGATTTGGTTTTTATGATTATGATGTCAGTGCCTTGCATAATACAATTAGTTGGGCATTAACATGTTTTGAAGATACTGAACTTATCTCAAAATTAAGAAACAATGCAATAAATGAAGTTAATGATTGGCTAAAATCGGCGCGTGAGTATCTTGATTTGTATTGTTCAATAAATTAATGATTATATAATTAATAATATTAAAAGGATCATCTATTTCAATATGATATTGGGTAGCGATGATTCTTTTTTTCTTATCAATAATACCTTCAATTATATTATCTTCACTAAATAAAAAAGGATTAAAGTTGCTTGCAAGAATATCAATAGCTTGATGATGATAGGAGTTTACTTGATGCTTTTCTAATTGAAACGCTTTATCCTTGCAATATATTAAATGAAAAGAATTTAAGTGTTTATCGATGTTTTTTAAAGTACCTCCAAAATATACATTTAGAAGTTGTAAACCACGACAAATACCTAATATAGGTAGATGAAGTGCGATAGCTAAATCTAAAATATGAAATTCAAATTCATCTAGTTCATTATTATATTTTGCATATATATCTTTATTATATCTATAGGGATTAATATCGATTCCACCGATAAACGCGATAAAGTCACATTCAATTAGTAATGATTCATTTTCAGATGTAATTAATATTGGAATAATATGATGCTTTTTAAAATAAGTTAAATATCTTTTTTTAACTTCATATAAATCATCATTAATTCTTAAAGGAATACCTACTTTTAGTAAATGCATTTTTATCACCTATTAAATTTTATTAACATTTCTATTATTTATGTTTAAATCATAATCTTTATTAGGTGGTGAAATTATGAAATTATATAAAGTTGCAGTCGTAGGAGGTCATGGCCTTGTTGGCTTTAGTTTGTTAGAAGTTTTAATTAAAGAAAAGTTTCCTTTTAGCGAAATAGTTGTTTATGGAAATTATGAAGATGAAATAAATGTTTTAGGTTATAAGTTTCAAACTCGTCTTTTAAAAAAAGAAAACATTGAACATTTTGATTTTGTTTTTATGTGTGTTAGTGAAGAACTTTCAAGAAAATTTGTGAATGATTTTATTGCTTTTGGTGCAAAAGTTATTGATAATTCATCAGCATTTAGGATGAATGAAGATGTCCCTTTAGTCATTCCAGAAATTAATAGTTATGACTTGTTAAATAATAATCACTTATATGCAAATCCGAATTGTACAACAATTATGATTTTATTAGCTATTAAACCTCTTTTAGATCGATACAAACTAGAAAAGCTCTATGTTTCTTCTTATCAATCAACTTCTGGTGCTGGTAAAGAAGCGTTGAATGAATATTATTTAGAGAAAGAAAACCCTGATTATATTCCAAAGATTTTACCAAGTAAAAAAATTGAAAAAGCGACAATCTTCGACAATTTACTTCCTATTGTTGATGTATTATTGGACTGTGGGTACACTAGCGAAGAAATGAAAATAAGATTTGAATCGAAGAAGATTCTACACCTAGATAAACTAGAAATAAATTCAACTTGCGTTAGAGTTCCTACTTCCATTGGCCATGGAGCAACAATATTCGCTGTTTTTGAAGAAAAAGTTGATGTTGAAGAAGCACTAAAATTACTTGGCGAAGTAGCCTACTTAAAAGTATATAAAGATCCAAGTTATCCAACCTTAAAGGATGTAAGGGGCACATCAAAAGTAGGTGTTGGAAGAATCAAAAAAGATTTGGATTGTGATTATACCCTAAGTTTCTTTACCACCAGCGATAATCTTATTCGTGGGGCTAGCTATAATGCGTATAAGATTGCTTTAAAACTAGTGGAGTATTACAAATGAAAATTTTAAAATATGAATCAAATGGAAATGATTTTATAATTTTAATAAATACATCAAATATAAATGCAAAAAAAATAACAATATTATGTGATCGTCATAAAGGCGTTGGTGCCGATGGGGTATTAACTCTTTTCGAGAATAAAAATCAATCTTTTAGTCTAGATATTTATAATGCAGATGGAAGTAAATCTTTAATGTGCGGAAATGGACTAAAGATTATTGGTCGTTATTTAAAAGATCATTATCCAAATTATCCCTTTTTTTGGGTTAAAGTATGTGATAAGTCATATCAAATATTTGCTAATAAAGAAGAAGTAAAACTTTTTATGCCATTACCGAAAAAAGTTAATAAAGGAGAGCAAGTTATCTATGATATAGGTAATTTACATATGCTGGTCGAGAATCTTAGGGAAGATAAACAATTACTCCTGGCAAAGCTTTATCCTAATGTTAACATTAGTTCCTATATAATTAAAAAAAATCTAAATATAAAATCTGTGTTCCTTAGGACTTATGAAGTAGGTGTTGGTTTTACATTATCATGTGGTAGTGCTTCTTTATGTCTATATAAATTATTAATCGATAATGGATATAAGGAAAATAAACTAAACATTACCACACCTGGTGGCGGGTTTTTATTACGCAAAAAAGGTAATCGTCTTATTTTAACTGGAAAACCTAAATTTATATTTGAGGGAGAGTGGAATGATGAAATTTTCTTCTGTGATTAATAGAGGATATTTTAACAATCGTTTTAGTGATATTTTAAAATTAAAAAAAGAATATTGTGGTGACTTACCATTATTTGATTTTGGAATTGGTGAAGATAAATCTTTTCCGGATATGTGTATTATTAATGAGATTATTAAAAACTTACGAGTTTCAAAAAATTATAAATATACTGAGCGGGGAATCGATAAACTGTATGATTCTATAATCAAATATCTAGATGTTCGATTTGGTGTAAGTGTTGATAAAGATGAGATAGCTTTAACTATGGGAACAAAAGAAGGCCTTAGTGTTATTCCATCCTTTATGATTGAAAAAGGGGATGTGGTAATATCAACTAAACCTGGTTATGTTGTCTTAGAAAAAGTGGCGAATCTTTTTAATGCAGAAATAATCTCTATTCCTTTAGAAGAGAAAAATAACTTTTTACCTGATTTTTCATTAATTGATGAAGAAACATGGAAAAAAGTTAAAATATTATCTTTAAATTATCCTAATAATCCTACTGGCGCTACGGCAAATGAAGAGTTTTATAAACAAGTTATAAGTCTAGCAAAAAAATATGATTTTTTGGTTGTTAATGATGCTGCCTATCTTGAATTTTCATATGAAAAAGAACCTTTATCGATTTTATCAATAGAAGGTGCTAAAGAGGTGGCAGTGGAGTTATTTACTTTATCTAAATCTCACAATATGACAGGTTGTAGAATTGGTTTTGTCGCGGGAAATAAAGATGTTATTAAACAATTTAATAAGTTCATTGATTTTTATGATTCGGGACAATTTGCTCCTATTGAATATGCCGCTTCTGAAGCACTACTCAAATACGAAATTACTGAAAAATTGAAAAATAAGTATTATATTAGAATGGAAAACATCGTTGATATTCTAAATGAGAATGGTTTAGAAGCGCATATGTCCCCAGGTACATTTTATATTTATTTAAAAGTACCAGAGCGTTTTGAATCCGCTTCTACTTTTGCAACAAAACTACTTAATGAAGCCGGAATTATGACCATACCTTATAGTGAAAACGGAGAATATGTAAGATTATCTATGACTTTTGAAGCCGATTATATTCTTCCTTTTTATTTATCGCTTGATAAAAGGCTTCGTGATTTTATGCATAAATATTAATTTTAATAATAACATCTATTTGTTATCTTTTTGTAATGTACATTAAATATTCTTTTCTTGTAAAATAATGTTACCGTCATTATCTCAAAAGGAGGAGGAATATTAATGCAGTTATGGGATAAGAAAATGGGTGAAGGCATTAAATTAAGAAGAAAAGAAATGAATATTAGACAGGTTGATTTGGCAAAGAGGTTACATGTTGAATCATCCACTATATCTAGATGGGAGACTGGATCAGGTTCACCAGATATAAGTATATTGCCAGATCTAGCTTATGAATTAGGTACTACAGTAGATGACCTAATGCGTATTAAACCTAAGAATAAAGAAGATGAAATTAAAAAGGAAAAGATTAGCGTAGTTAAGATATTATCGAATGTTTGTAAAGTCTTCGTTGTATTAATAATTATGTTTATTCTTATTTTTGAGCTTTTATTTAAAACAAGAATATTTAGAATTTCATATATGAACATTAATCATATTTTTAAGTATGTTGCTTTTGGCGTAATAAATATAATCTCCGTTATTCTTATTTTCTTTAATTCTGTTAAGAAAGTGTTGATTTACAAATTCTATAAATATAAGTACATCCATAAATATCCAATTGGTTATAAATTTGAAATAAAAGAAACTTATTTATATTTCTTAAATATAGTTATTTTCATTGCAGCAATATTGTTTGATGTTTTATTAATATTAGGTTAGGAGTATTTAATGAAAAAGCAATATTTGTTGTTATTGAGTTGTTTCTTATTATTGCCAATAACATTTAATAATAATAGTTATATAGCTTATGCAGATTTAATTGATAATGAGGATTTAATTATTAATGAAGATGAAAATAATGCTTTAGTAACTGTTTCTCATATTAGAAATAATTTAGATGAGTTCAATCAAGAAAGAGCCGCGGCAGGTTATTTAACATCTGTTACTTCTTTTACAACAATGGATATTACTATCAACAGCTATAATGAAGAAAACATAGCTGGTTTTTTGCTTGATTTTGATGGTGATAAAGGTTATATAGTGGTTGGACCGAATATGAGATATTATGATTTATCATTTACTGGTAATTCACCAGTACCATCAGGACATAATAATAAAAGATTTTATAGTGATTATAAAGGCTATTATTATATTAATGAAAATAATGAGCAAATAGATATTGGATTTCCTAATAAACCTAATGCTGGTACTGATGCAACTAAAATATATGATGGACAACTTGATGTAGGGGAATCATTAATCACTGATGTACAAGCATATAATGATGATAAATATGGAACAAGCTTTATTTTTACTAGAGAGCACACAGTACATAAAGTAGTTGATGTTGCTGGATATATGGATATGTATTTAACATTTTACTATAATTGGGATGGAATAAAAATGACATATCCTGACTTAGGTGGATATACAGCAGGATATAGTGTTGGTAAGTTTTTAGCATTTGCAACCAGTACTGCTATTTATACAAGTAGTAGTGAAGTCATAACATATACACCTGGACTTAATGAATATGATAATTATTGTGCAATGTTGGAAAAAGGATATACAGCACTTAGTTCACAAAAAATATCACAATTTACTTCGGCTTATCGGGCAAATATCTTAAGTGTTGCTGGTTCCGATGAAGGAGCAAGAGCAAGTGAAGTAGTACAAGCTTTATCTAATATGTATGGTGATAAAATAACATATAAATCATATACCGAATATAAATTAGCTTGTTCTGATATGGCAATGTTAGATGATAATCAACCACTTATTTTTGAATTTAATGACTCTGATTATTATGGTGAAAGAACTGTTGTTGTTTGTGGGTATAAATTATATTCAAAAACTAGATCTTTTTTAGGAATCACTAAAATAGATATAAGATTCTATTTAGAATATAAAGATGGAATAACAAGTGATAGATCTATGTGGTTTGATTTTGACTTTTGTATGAATAAAATTGGACAAGTATATTCTGTCGGTGTTGCATAATTTTAGCAATTAGGATTAATTAAAAAAAATATTGTTAATAAAAAGGG
>CAZZGL010000029.1:0-15100 GCA_964654155.1 uncultured Staphylococcaceae bacterium
CATTTAATTTTCTTCCAATCTTTACATTGCTTATTACTAAACAAAAAATAGCCTCTTTAGAAGTCAATCTGACCTTTAGCAAGACTATGTAAAATTACAAAAAAGTGATTATTAAATTCAATATTAACTAGGAAATTAAATTTGTTTTTGCTAATCTTATAACTAGGTGATATTAATGAATTGGGAAGATTTTTTTAAAAATGAAGATAAAAAAGATTATATGATTCAACTAAAAGAATTTTTGGATGAAGAGTATAAAGCATATACTATATTTCCACCTCGTGAATTAATGTATAACGCTTTTAAATTAACACCTTTTGAAAAAGTGAAAATGGTGATAATTGGGCAAGATCCTTATCATGAACCTCATCAAGCAATGGGACTTTCTTTTTCTGTTCCTAAAGGTGTTGAATTACCGCCAAGTTTAAAGAATATTTATAAGGAAATTGAAAATGATTTGAATATTAAAATGTTCTCTAATGGTGATTTAACTTATTTAGCTAAACAAGGCGTTTTATTACTTAATGCAATTCTCACAGTAAGAGAAAAAGAGGCATTATCACATGATAAAAAGGGTTATGATACTTTATTGAAGAATGCCTTATTATACTTAGATAAAAGTAATCAACCGATTGTTTTTGTTTTGTGGGGAAGATTTGCAAGAAATTTGAAAAAATACATAACCAATCCTAATCGTCTTATTTTAGAATCGAACCATCCTTCTCCTTTAAGCGCAAATAGAGGAGGCTTTTTTGGAAATCATCATTTTTCGAAAGCAAATCAATATTTGTTAGAGCATGGATTAACTCCAATTGATTATCAAAATCAAGAATAAAATAAAAAAAGCCCATGGAGGCTTTCTTATTCTGGTATTTCTACATAATTGACATAAACACCAACAATTGCAACTAATTGTTTGTTTTCAACATCTCTTAAAATCACTTGGTCATTTGCGGCATACATTAAATTTCCTTCAAAAATGACATCATGCCATTTTGCTGAATCGGGGAAACTACAATATACTTTCATTCTTTTTCCGACAAAGTTTTCTAATGAGGTATTAAATGTTACAGGCGATTCTGAAGTATAAGGATTATAATTTCCTTCTTGTGAGCCCTGACCATTAGGTAATGGAGGCTGATTTCCATTTACTTGACCCATTTGTCCTCCTTGATAAGGAGTTTGGCCGTTAAATTGACCTTGACCATATGGGGCTCCTGGTTCTATGCCACCGGCTTGATAAGGATTACCATAATATGATGGTGGTGGTTTTATTCTATCCATAATTAAATATCTCTCCTTTTATTTATCTAATAGATTTTACGAATAAAAGACAGAAAATAGACCTAATAATGATTGAAATATTTAAAGCAAAGTGCTACTATGACTTCGGGAGCTTACGGGAAGTAGGCTGAGAGTATCTTTATTCCAAGATAGACCATACCTGATCCAGGTAATGCTGGCGTAGGATTTTTTTATTTCCTCCGTTGGCGGAGATTTTTTTGTTTAAAGGGAGGAATAAAAAATGAGTAAAACAAACAAAATTGTCTTCACCGCTTTAATGGTTTCGGCTGCATTTACAATTGCAGTAGTGATGAAATTAATACCATTTACAAAATTAGGAGCAAGTGGCGGTTCGCTCTCATTAGCAATGCTACCAATTTTTATTGTCGGTTTCACATTAGGAACGAAATATGGGGTTTTAGCTGGTGTAGTATATGCAATTATCAATTTCTTTTTTGATGGATATGGCTATCATTGGGCCTCAATCATCTTTGATTATCTTTTAGCGTTTGGCTGCTTAGGTATATGCGGATTATTTAAAAACATAGCTTTAAAAGATGAAAAACCTATTAATTATATATTCTTTTCAATTGGAATTATTATTCCGTGTATATGCCGATTTGTAATGCATACAATAGCGGGAACTTTGGCATGGGAAACACCACTAATTGCATCCGCAATATATAATGCACCATATGTCTTTTTGTCGATGGTTTTATGCATAGTTGTTGGCATTTTGATTTTCCCATATTTAAGAAAAATTAAAATGAAATATTCTGATTAAAATAGTAATGTTAAGTAATGATTAAGTTCTTTTAAAACAAAGAAAATTATTTAATCTAGTAGTTCTTCATGCTATAATACCGTTGTTTAACGGGAGGACAATTGTTATGGATGAGAATAAAGAAATTGTTGAAGTTGAAACAATTGATGTTGAAAAAACTGAAACAGAAGAAATAATTGAAACAGAAGAAAAAATAGAAAAAAAAGATATTTCTGTATCTAACAATTTAAATAAAATAGAAGAAAAAAGAAAGGCATTTTGGAAAGCGTATTGCGACCAAAGAAAAACTAATAATTGGGTTATTATCCCTACAGTTATCGTATCATTTTTAATTTTTATTTTATTAGCTAGTCATTATTTTATAGCGCTTTTGATTGTCGCAGCAATTATGGTTTGTTTCTATATATATACAAGCAAAGTTAAAAAGAAAATCGATGATTTATTGCAAGCCTATGTTAAAGATTATTATGAATTATTTAATGGCTACACTCTTAATTCAAAAAACATAACAGAAATTAGCTATAATCAAGAAGAAAAACTTGAAAAGAAAGAATTTTCGAATGCTGGATTTATTTTAGATATTCATTCTACCAATAGTAGAAATGTTGTTCATGGAAGAATGTTTAATCAAAAATTTAAAGTTTCTGATATGGTTGCGAAGGTTTTAGTTAATAAAAAAGAAGAAACATGCTTTTTAGGTAAGTTTTTTATAGTTGAAGCATTAGAAGAAACGGAATATAAAACGGTTATTTATATAAAACCACATGATGATAATGGCTCTGGACCAAATAATATTGGTGGGTTAGATGAAATGAAGGATTTGGGATGTGGAGATAATATAGTTGTCTGGTCAAATGATCCGCAAGCAAAAAAGATTTTTTCTAAAAAAGTAATTTCTGCATTACAAGATTTTGATCCAAATAAAGATTTAGTCGATGTTGCTATTAGTATAATTGGTGACAAAATATATTTGGCATTAAGCTATGAAAATGATTTAATGGTACTTCCTTCTAAGGATCCTTTAGTGGAAAAGCCAATAGAACAATATAAAGCTGATATTGGAAAAGTTGAAACTTTGATGAAGGCATTGCTAAAGATATAAATAAATTGTGTAGGATTTCGGTCCTACTTTTTTTATTAAGTTTTTCTTGTGAGAAAATTAATATATTGAAATATATTAAGAACTCTTGTAGAATAAATACGGACATTTAAAGAAGCAGGAGGGCATATTATGGCTCATTTAAGTGAGGCTGCGGTAGCTAAAATTAAAGAGATCATTAACCGCTATAAGGATGAAACAACTCCTTTAATGATGATCTTAAGTGACATCCAAAAAGAATATGGCTATATTCCTTTGGAAGTTCAAGAAATTGTTTCTGAAGCAACTGGAATTTCAGTCGCAGAAATTTACGGTGTTGTCACTTTCTATTCATTCTTCTCACTCAAACCAAAAGGATTGTATGTTATTGGTGTTTGTTTGGGAACAGCTTGTTATGTTAAGGGAGCACAACAAGTTATTGACAAATTCTCTGAAGTCTTAGGTATTAGTGCTGGTCAAACAACCGAAGACGGATTGTTCACAATCGATGCATTGCGCTGCATCGGTGCATGTGGTATTGCACCAGCGGTTTCAATTAATGGCAAGGTTTATCCAAAAGTTGCTGTTAATGAAATTCCAAAGATTATTGCTGAATATCGTGCATTAGGAGGTGAACAATAATGCTTCGTACTATTGAAGAATTTAATGAAAAAGTTAAATCATGTTCAACTTGCTTAAAGCATAAATTTGGTGGAGAACCAGGTAAACGTTCAATCGTTTTATGTGGAGGTACTGGATGTTTATCAAGTAATTCTGCAGAAATTAAAGAAAAATTTGATGAAATTATCAAAGCAAAAGGACTTCAAGATTCAGTCACTTGCAATATTGTTGGTTGCTTTGGTTTCTGTTCTCAAGGACCATTCGTTAAAATTTTCCCAGAGGACACACTTTATCGTTTAGTAAAAATTGAAGATGTTGAGGAAATTATTGAAAAAGATATTATTGGTCATGAAGTTGTTGAAAGATTATTATTTGTCGATCCAGCAACACACGAAAAAGTTGCAAAACAAGATGATATTAATTTCTATAAAAAACAAGTTCGTATTGCTTTACATGGATGTGGACAAATTAACCCAGAAAATATCGATGAAGCATTAGGTAATGGCGCTTTCCAAGGCTTAGTTCGTGCATTAGGAATGAAACGCGAAGATGTAATTAAAGAAGTTTTAGATGCAGGATTAAGAGGCCGTGGAGGCGGTGGATTCCCAACCGGACGTAAATGGCAATTTGCTTTCGCTCAAGAAAACGATACAAAATATGTTGTTTGTAATGGTGACGAAGGTGACCCAGGTGCGTTTATGGACCGTTCTATTTTAGAAGGAAATCCATTGAATGTTATTGAAGGTATGATGATTGCAGGTTATGCAATCGGTGCACAAAACGGTTATTTCTATGTTCGTGCTGAATATCCAATCGCAGTCAGTCGTTTAAGATCCGCGATTGCTCAAGCTAAAGAATTAGGTTTGCTTGGTGAAAATATTTTAGGCACAGGATTTAATTTTGATGTTCATATTCGCTTAGGAGCTGGAGCTTTTGTTTGTGGCGAAGAAACAGCATTATTAAACTCAATCGAAGGTCAAAGAGGTATGCCTCGTCCACGCCCACCATTCCCAGCTGTCAAGGGATTATGGCAAAAACCAACTATTATTAACAATGTTGAAACTTTAGCATGTGTTCCTTATATCTTAAGAGAAGGAGCTGCTAAATTCGCAAGCATTGGTACTGAGAGATCGAAAGGTACAAAAGTTTTTGCTCTTGGTGGAAAAATTAACAATGTCGGTTTGGTTGAAATTCCAATGGGAACAACTCTCCGTGAATTAATTTATGATATCGGTGGAGGAATTCCAAATGGTAAGAAATTTAAAGCGATTCAAACTGGAGGACCTTCAGGTGGTTGTTTAACTGCAGAAAATTTAGATACTCCAATTGATTTTGATAACTTAGTTGCTCTTGGATCTATGATGGGTTCAGGTGGCGCAATTGTCATGGATGAAGATAACTGTATGGTAGATGTTGCTAAATTCTATCTTGAATTTACATATGATGAATCCTGTGGTAAATGCTCTCCATGTCGTATTGGTACAAAGAGAATGTTAGAAATTCTTACTAAGATTACTGAAGGCAGAGGAACATTAGATGATTTAGAAGCATTAGAAGAATTAGCGGCTTCGGTTCAAGCTGGTTCTTTATGTGGCTTAGGACAAACCGCTCCTAACCCAATTCTTTCAACTTTAACACATTTCCGCGATGAATATATCGCTCACATAGTTGATAAGAAATGTCCTGCTAAAGTTTGTAAGAAATTAATGAGATACTACATTGTTCCAGAAAAATGTAAGAAATGTAGTCTATGTTCACGTCATTGTCCAGTTAATGCAATTACTGGTCAAGTCGGTAAAACAGTATTTGAAATTGATCCAATTAAATGTATTAAATGTGGCATGTGTATTTCTTCATGTAAATTTGGTGCCATTATTAAACAATAGGAGGTAAGAACAATGGCAAAAGTTAATATTAAAATTGAAGGTCACTCCTATCAAGTTGAAGAGGGATTAACAATATTAGAAGCTGCACGTCAATGCGGCTATGAAATTCCTTCCTTATGCGCATACAATCATGGAGATTGTTCACGCGGTTCATGCCGTGTTTGTTTGGTAGAAGTTAAAGGTGCACGTGGTTTAGTTGCTTCATGTGTTTACCCAGTTAATGAAGGAATGGAAATAACTATTTCTTCACCTAAAGCTACAAACGCACGTCGTGTTAATGTAGAATTATTATTATCAAATCATAGACAAAATTGTTTACAATGTGAAAAAGCAGAAAATTGTGAATTATTACATGTTTCTCGTTTAGTTGGCGCTCGTGAAGGTAAATTTGCTGGCGAAATGACCGAGGCGACATTTGATAATTTAACTCCATCAATTGTTCGCGATACAAGTAAATGTATATTATGTGGACGTTGTGTGGTTCGTTGTCAACAAGCACACGGTGAAGGAATTTTAGGATTTGAAAATCGAGGATTCCACACAATTGTTGCTCCTGCATTTAATCGTTCTTTTGGACAATCACCATGTTTATTATGTGGACAATGTGTTAGCGTTTGTCCAACTGGTGCATTGATGGAAAAGAGTGAGATTCATCTTGTTGATGAAGCATTTAAAGCAGGAAAATATGTTATCGTTCAAACCGCTCCTGCTGTTAGAGCGGCATTAGGTGAAGAATTTGGTTTACCTATTGGAACTCCAGTTACTGGTAAAATGGTTGCAGCTTTAAAGCGTTTAGGTTTCTATCGCGTTTATGATGTTAACTTTGGTGCGGATTTAACCATTATGGAAGAAGCTACTGAATTATTAAATCGTATTAAGAATGGTGGAACACTTCCAATGATTACATCTTGTTCACCAGGTTGGGTTAATTATGCCGAATACAACTATAGTGATTTATTACCTCATTTATCTTCATGTAAATCACCACATGAAATGGAAGGCGCAATTATTAAATCATATTTTGCAGAGAAAAACGGCATTAAACCAGAAGATATATTTGTCGTTTCAATTATGCCATGTACAGCAAAAAAATATGAAAAAGAACGTCAAGAATTATCCGTTAATGGATTAAAAGATGTCGATGCTGTATTAACCACAAGAGAACTTGCAAAATTAATCAAACGTTCTGGTATTAATTTCAATAGATTGCCAGATGAAGAATTTGATCAAGATTTACTTGGTGAATATACAGGCGCTGGTGTTATCTTTGGTGTTACTGGAGGAGTTATGGAAGCGGCATTACGTACTGCTTATTACACTTTAACCGGCAAAGAACATGAACAAGTTGAATTTACTGCAGTTCGTGGATTTGAAGGATTAAAAGAAGCTTCTCTTGATATTAATGGAATGACTATTAATGTTGCAGTGGCTCATGGCATGAGAAATGCTAAACCAATATTAGATGATATTCGTGCTGGAAAGAGTAAATATCACTTTATTGAAATTATGGGATGTCCAGGTGGATGTATTAATGGTGGAGGTCAACCATATGTTCAACCTTGCTTCTTAGAAAACGAAGGATTAGATATTTTAGATACATATCGCGCAAAACGTGCGAGTGCATTATATAGTGAAGATGAAGGAAGACCAATTCGTCAATCACATAATAATCCACAAATTATTGCTTTATATAAAGATTATTTAGGTGAACCAAATGGTCATCGTGCTCACGAATTATTACATACAACATATAATAATAATCGTGAACGTTTTCCTAGATAGATAATATAAACTTTAAAAGTTAGACTTTGGTAGTTATTAACGCCAGAGTCTTTTTTTGTTAAGAAAATTAGAAAACTAAAAATATAGAGCGGTTGTTTAGGATAATTGTAATAAGCTAAAAAGGAAAATAAAAAATAAAAATTAGCACTCTATGCTTGACAGTGCTAAAAAGTGGACTATAATGATTAATGCAAAGGAGGAATTTGAATGAATATTGAAGAAATGACTATTAGCGTTCGAGAAATTATCGAATTAGCGGTAAAAAAAGCAATGGAGTTTCATCATTGTCAAGTAGATGTTCCTCATATGATCTCTGCTTTATATGAGCATCAAGGAGAAATGTTTAAAAATATTCTTTTGCATGCCAATGTTAAATTAGATGAAGTTGAAAATGAAATCACAAAAGCGATGTCTTCCTTACCAGTTTCATCAAATACTGAGCAACCGGTGTTATCTAACGATACTCAAAAATTATTAAATGATGCTGAAAAGATAAAAAAAGAATATGGTGACTCATATTTAGCTAATGAACATTTGATTATTGCATTATTTGAAAATAGAAATGCATTAATTAATAAATTGCTAAAAATTGATAATTTCAAGAAACAAAAATTTGTGGAAATTATTAATAAAATCAGAGGTGATGAAAAAGTGAAAAACGAAAATGATGACGCAAATTATGAAGCATTAGAAAAGTATGGTCGAGATTTAATTGCGGATGTTAAAAATGGAAAATTAGATCCGGTTATTGGTCGAGATAATGAAATCCGTCGTATTATGGAAATTTTATCAAGAAAAACAAAGAATAATCCAGTTTTGATTGGAGAACCTGGAGTTGGTAAAACAGCGGTAGTTGAAGGACTTGCATGGCGTATTGCAAATGGCGATGTTCCATTTACTTTAAAAGATAAAAAAATTATCGAACTTGATATGGGTAGCTTAATTGCAGGAGCAAAGTATCGAGGAGAATTTGAAGAAAGATTAAAATCGGTTTTAAAAGAAGTTAATAAATCAAACGGTCAAATTATTTTATTTATTGATGAAATTCACACTCTTGTTGGAGCGGGTAAAACTGAAGGATCTATGGATGCCGCGAATATGTTAAAACCAATGCTCGCGCGAGGTGAATTACATTTAATTGGAGCAACCACTTTAGATGAATATCGTAAAAATATTGAAAAAGATGCAGCGTTAGAAAGACGTATGCAAAAGGTAATGGTTAACGAACCGACCATAGATGATACAATTGCGATTTTAAGAGGATTAAAAGAACGCTTTGAAATGCATCATGGAGTTAAGATATTGGATGAAGCTTTAATAAGCGCAGCAGTACTTTCAAATCGATATATTTCGGATAGATTTTTACCAGATAAAGCTATTGATTTAGTTGATGAAGCTTGTGCATCAAAAAGAATACAAATTGATTCTTTACCAACAGAATTAGATGAATTACACCGAAAGATAATGCAACTAGAAATTGAAAAAACATCTTTAAAAGGAGATGAAAGTGAATCATCTTTAGAAAAGAAAAAAGAAATAGATGAAGAGCTTGTTAAGTTAAAAGAGGAACAAGATGAATTAAACAAAAAATGGAATAGTGAAAAGTTATCTTTAACTAAATATAAGAAGAATAAAGAATTATTAGAACAAGCTAGACTTGAATTAACTAATGCATTAAACAGCGGTGATTATGAAAAGGCAGCAAGATTGCAATATGAAACTATTCCAAATTATGAATTACAAATCAAGCAATATGAAGAAGAATCAAAAGAAGGAAGAATGCTTAATGAAGTAATTACAAAAGAAAGTATTGAAGGAGTGATTTCTCGTTGGACAAGTATTCCTCTTGAAAAATTAAACAATACAGAACGCCAAAAAGTGTTAAATTTACAAAGTGAATTAGAAAAAAGAGTGATTGGTCAAGATGAAGCTCTTTCATTAATAACTAACGCAATTTTAAGAAATCGCGCTGGTATTAATGATGAAAATAGACCAATTGGTAGCTTCTTATTTCTAGGTCCAACTGGAGTTGGTAAAACTGAGGTTGCAAAATCTTTAGCGGAACAACTATTTGATAGTGAACAACAATTAATAAGAATTGATATGTCAGAATATATGGAAAAATTCTCAGTATCTCGTCTTATAGGCGCGCCACCAGGATATGTTGGATATGAAGAAGGCGGGCAACTTACAGAAGCGGTAAGAAGAAAACCATATAGTATTGTATTATTAGATGAAATTGAAAAAGCACATCCAGATGTCTTTCATATTTTACTTCAAGTATTAGATGATGGAAGATTAACTGATTCTCAAGGAAGAGTTGTTGATTTTAAAAATACAATATTAATTATGACATCTAATATTGGTTCTTCATTCTTGTTAGATGGAAACGATAAAGATAATCAAAATAAAGTATTTGAACAATTAAAGCAATCTTTTAAGCCGGAATTTATTAATCGAATTGATGAAATTATTTATTTTAATTCATTAAATAAAGATGTAGCTAAAGGCATTGTAATTAAGTTTTTAAATCAATTGTCAGATAGATTAAATAAAAAGGAAATTAAATTAAAATATTCAAGTTCTGTTATTGATTATTTATCGAATAATGGCTTTGATAAAATATATGGAGCAAGACCTTTAAAAAGATTCATCCAAAAAGAAATTGAAAATCCATTAGCAAAATTTATTTTAGAATCACAAAGAAATGATAATAAAATAATATTTGTTGATTATAAAGATGATAAAGTAGTATTTAATTTTCAATAAAATTAAAAGTGACTATGTTCTTTTATGGTAGAAATACGTGAGAATTATAGTCACTTTTATTTATAAAAAAAGACTAATAATATCATTAAAAATGTTTTTTAAGCTTAGATGTGTTATACTTAACAAGAAGCAAGAAAGAGGTTGATATTATGGATATTCGCTTATTTAATTCCTTAACCAATCAAGTTGAAAAATTTACTCCTATTGTAGAAGGAGAAGTTTCAATGTATGTATGTGGTCCAACGGTTTATGATTATGTCCATATTGGTAATATGCGCCCAGTAGTGGTTTTTGATGTTTTAAGAAGATTTTTTGAATATATCGGATATAAAGTTACATATGTTAGTAACTATACAGATGTTGATGATAAGATTATTGCTAAAGCTCAAAAAACCGCAAAAAGTGAAAAAGAAATCACTGATTTTTATATTAGTGAATTCGAAAAAGATGTTGATGGAATTCATTCTCGATTACCAAGTATTACTCCTCGCGTAACTGAATATATGCCTCGAATTATTGATTTTATTGATAATTTAGTAAAAATAGGTGCAGCTTATGTTGTTGACGATGATGTTTATTTTAAAGTTTCAAGCGATGAAAAATATGGTGTTTTAAGCAATACAAATACTAAAGATTTATTAGTTGGAGCAAGAATAGATGAAAATGTTAAAAAGGATTCCCCTCTTGATTTCACATTATGGAAAAAAACAGATGTTGGAGTAAAATGGAATTCTCCTTGGTCATTAGGTAGACCAGGATGGCATACTGAATGTGTTGTAATGATAAATTCTCTTTTTAAAGAAGGTCGTATTGATATTCATGGAGGAGGATTTGATTTAAAATTTCCACATCATGAAAATGAAATTGCACAATCAATGGTTACTCATGGACATTCAATCGCTAATTACTGGATGCACAATGGTTTTATTAATATAAATAGTGAAAAAATGTCAAAATCTTTAGGTAATGTAATAACCGCTCATGAGGCATTAGCGAAGTATGGAGGAAATACTGTTAGATTATTATTACTCAGCACACATTATCGAGCGCCGGTTAATTTTGCTTCAGAAATGTTAGCATCAAATGAAAAAGAAATAATAAAAATGCAAAATGCTTATCGTCAAATTGCTGTTAAATTGCAACTTAATGGGTTTGATGTTAAACAAGGAGAAGCGACAGATATTAATAATTTTCTTTTAGCAATGGCGGATGATTTAAATACTTCTAACGCACTTAGTGAATTATTTAGAGTCTTAAAAGAAGGCAATACTATTTTAAGAACAAGAGAAATTGACTTTGTTAAACTTCAAGGTATTTTCTTTACTTTAAGAGATATGTTAGATATTTTGGGATTAAAATTAAATCTTCCTTTATTAAGTGAAGAAGATATAGATTTATTTAAAAAATATGATGAAGCAAAAGCTAATAAAGATTTTGCTAGAAGTGATGAAATTAGAAATGAATTAATTTCTAAAGGGTTAATGTAATAAAAAAAAGATATAAAATTGAGACTAGGAAATGGTGAATGTATGGGACAATATATATATGGTAGGAATACGGTAAAAAGTGCTTTAAAGGAAGGAAAAGTCACAAAGCTTTATTTAATGTCTATGATTAAGGATCGTGATATTGAACAAGAATGTGAAAAAAAAGGCGTAAAAATCATTTATAAAACTACCAAAGAATTAGAACAATTGGTTCATGGCGTTCATCAAGGAATAGTTGCGGAAATAGCAAATTATGAATTTGTTAGTCTTGAGTTTTTAATAAAAAAATCAAAAGAAACTCAATATCCGCTATTAGTTTTACTTGATGGAATCAAGGATCCTCATAATTTAGGGGCGATTATGAGATCATGTGATGCTTTTGGCGCACAAGGAATTATTGTTGGAAAACATAATCAAGTAGGCTTAACCGCAACAGTTGCTAAAGTTTCTACTGGTGCAATAGATCATGTAAGAGTTGCTCAGGTAGGAAACTTAAATCAAACTATAAAGGCCCTGAAAGAAGCGGGATTCTGGATTGTTTCTAGTGATGGAAATGCAACTAATGATTATCGTCAAATTGATTATAAATGTCCGATTGTTTTGGTGGTAGGATCTGAAGGAGAAGGAATTTCTCGTTTAGTATTAACCAATAGTGATTTTGTAGTAAAAATCCCAATGTGTGGAAGTGTGAATTCTTTAAACGCATCAGTAGCAACAGCTATTTTTTTGGCGGAGGTATATAATAACCGTTTTCCTATATAATAAGGAAATGGAATATGAAAAGAGAATTAACTGACAATGAATTAATCTATAAAATTCAAAAATTTGATGATAAAGAAGCAACTGATTTACTTCTTTGTCGATATGAAAATGAAATTAAAAAATTAGTAAGAGGAAGGCTTGGTAAAACCTTTAAATTTTATTATGATTATGATGAATTTGAACAACTAGTTCGATTTGCAACATTAAAAGTAATTAAAACATATGATTCATCAAAAGGGTCGTTTTATAATTATTGGTCTAGTTCTGCTAATAGGATTATCACATCAGAACTAAGACATATTAGTAAAAAATTGAGTGGTGTTGAAGTGAACCAAATATTTACTTTTAATGAAGAAGAGACTGATCTTATGGAGTCTTTTTCTAATGATAGTACAATTTTTAAACGAAAAATTGATGCAACATATGATTTAGAAAGGATTAAAAAAATAGCAGATGAAATTTTGACATTAGAAGAAAAAGCTATATTAGCTTATAAAATGATTGGGTATAGTTATAATGAAATTGCTCAAAAAATAAAATCGACTCCTAAAAGAGTCGATAATGTAATGCTAATAATTAGAAAAAAATTAAAGAAATATTTATAAATCCATATTTTCAATAATTTCTGTAACAGCTTCACCTTCATCGATACAGTGAATAACTCTAGCGAGAACAGGTGATAGATCTAAAATATTTTTTTCATCGAAGTTGTATGCTTTGGAAATGGAATTTGTTAAGTAGAAATCATCGATTGCGGAATTTTTGATTTTTTGTACTGCATCTCCAGAAAGTACTCCATGAGTACAGAAAGCAGATACAGAAACCGCTCCATTTTCTTTTAAAAGTGAGGCGGCAAGGCATAAAGTTCCAGCGGTATCGACCATATCATCAATGATGATACAGTGTTTTCCTTTAACATCACCCATAATTGACATTGATGCAACTTCGTTTGCTTTTTTACGGCGCTTATCGATTATAGCAAGTGGTAATCTTAAACTTTCAGCAACCTTACCAGTACGAGAAACACTTCCATAATCAGGAGCAATTATTACACTGTTAGGCTTTATTTTTGATTCAAAAAATTTAATAAATAAAGGTGCACAAGGAATATTATCTACAGGTATGGAATAAAATCCTTCGATTTGAGGAGCGTGTAAATCTAAAGTTACTACGCGGTGCGCACCAGCTTTTTCTAACATGCCGGCAATTAAACTAGCGCTGATGGCTTGTCTTGGTTTTGCCTTTCGATCTTGTCTTGAATAAAAAAGATAAGGAATTACAACATTGATTTCTTTAGCGGAAGCTCTTTTTAAAGCATCTATTGCAATAAGAATTTCCATTAAACGATCATTGTAATTTCCAAAAATAGATTGAATGATAAAACATCTTTCATTTCGAATTGATGTATTGTTTTCGAAGTTTATTTCGCCATCTTTAAATGTGTTAATAACACAATCTGCAACTTGTCCAGGAAAATGTGTTGCTAATCTTTCTGCTAGTTTTTCTTCAGGATGAAGGATAAAAATTCTAAATTTTTCCATATTTTTTTGTACCTTTCTTGAGCATTATAACATAAACTTGCGATTTAATCTAAAATAATTGACTATTTTATTGTATTATGTTAAATTATATAGGCAATTTACGTTAGGATGTGATAATATAGTGAGGGAAAAAGTTATTTTAGTTTGCACTGAATGTCTTTCCAGAAATTATTCTACTACAAGACGTAAAGGTGATTCAACTACAAGGTTGACGTTAAAAAAATTTTGTCCAAAGTGTAATGCTCAAACATTGCATAAGGAAAGCAAATAGGAGGATCTTTTATGTATAAGATTAAAAAGTACTTTAAAGGTGTTGTTAAAGAAGGAAAAAGAGTTCGTTGGCCAAAAAAACATGAATTATGGTCATCAATTGCAGTTGTTGTTTGCGTTACAGTTTTTGCTGCTTTATGTTTAGCGGCATCTGATGCTTTAACTGCGAAATTATTAGGACAATTAGAAGATGCCTTCTCATCATTAAGAGGTTAGTAAAATGGAAAATATTGCAGAAAAATCATGGTATGTTGTTAATACTTATTCTGGACATGAAAGAAAAGTTGCTGACAACTTAGAGCGAAGAAAAATCTCTATGAACTTAGAAGATTACATTTTCCGTATTATCGTTGCCGAACAAGAAGAACAAGTTTTAAAAGATGGAATACCAACAGGAAAAACAAAAATAAAAAATCTATATCCTGGATATGTTTTTATTGAAATGTTTATGACTGATGAAGCATGGTATATGGTTAGAAATACTCCGGGTGTTACCGGATTCGTTGGATCTTCTGGAGGAGGCGCAAAACCATTCCCAGTTCCACGTGAAGAAATTGAACCTGTATTAAAGAGAATGGGTGTTGTTGATGACGCAATGTATTCCCGTTATGAAATTGGTGATTTTGTAAAAATTCTTCGTGGACCTCTTGAGGGTAGTGAAGGAAGAATTGAAAGTATTGATTCTGAAACCGGAATGGTTCAAGTTAGTACTGTTTTCTTTGGAAGAGCAACTACAGTTGAAGTTGAATTTTCCGAAATTGAAAAAATTTAATTCATTTAAATGCTCAATTAAATAATTAAATTCCGTTTTAAAGGATTTTTTCAAAAACTGAAAT
>CAZZGL010000030.1:0-14940 GCA_964654155.1 uncultured Staphylococcaceae bacterium
ACTTCCCTACAAAACTTTAGAGGGGGTATCAAACCCTACAAAACTTTAGAGCACTCTTTTTTATTATATATGTAAATTTTATTCATTTGTTTTTATAAATAACCATAATCTATTTTAAAGATAATTTATATCAATTTTATTCGAAAGAATTAAGCAAAAAAAGGTATACTAATTATAGATAAGAAAGAGGCGATATAAATGAATAAATCTATTTATTTATGTATTGATTTAAAATCATTTTATGCCTCTGTTGAATGTGTTGAAAGAGGATTAGATTCATTAAAGACTAATCTTGTTGTTGCAGATGAATCTCGTGGTCCAGGTACTATTTGTCTAGCGGTTTCTCCTTCATTAAAAGAATTAGGTGTTAAAAATAGGTGTCGTTTATTTGAAATACCTAAAAATATAACCTATATAGCGGCTGTTCCAAGAATGAAATTGTATATTAAGTATTCCGCTGATATTTATTCAATATATTTAAAATATATTGCTAAAGAAGATATTCATTTATATTCAATTGATGAATGTTTTTTAGATATTACGCATTATTTAAAATTATACAAAACCAATGAAAAAGATTTAGCAAAAATGATTATTGATGATATTTATAAAACGACAGGAATATGTGCAACTGTAGGAATTGGGACTAATCTTTTTCTAGCTAAAGTAGCATTAGATATTATGGCTAAAAAAAGTGAAGATCATATGGGATATTTAGATGAGGAATCTTTTAAAAAGAATATTTGGAATCATAAGCCGATAACTGATGTATGGAATATAGGAAGAGGAATCGCTAAGAGATTAGAAAAGTATAATTGTTATTGTTTATATGATGTTACTAGAATAAACGAAAAGCTTCTGTATCAAGAATTTGGTGTTAATGCTTTGTATATTATCGATCATGCATGGGGAAGAGAAGAATGCACAATTAAAGATATTCACGAATATCAATCAAAAAGTAACTCATTATCATCAGGACAAGTCTTGATGGAAGATTATCGCTTTGAAGATGTACCTCTTATAATTAAAGAAATGGTGGATTTACTGTGTCTTGATTTAGTGGATAAACATTTAGTTACTAATTGTATTTCATTAACTATAGGATATTCCAAAGATATTATTAAACCAACAGGAGGAAGAATGAAATTAGATGGATATACATCTTCTTATAGCAAAATAAAAGAAGCTTTTATTAATTTGTTTTATAAAACTACAAATCCAAGATATATGATACGAAAGATTAATATTGGTTTTGGAAATGTTGTTGATGAAATCTATGAAACATATGATTTATTAACTGATACAGAACAAACAAAAAAAGAAAAAAGAGTTCAAGAAACAATAATTGAAATCAAAAAAAGATATGGAAAAAACTCAATATTTAAAGGAATGGATTTAGAAGAAAAAGCCACAACAATAAAAAGAAATAAATTAATTGGAGGACATAATGGTGAATGATAGAGCAAAACAATTTTTACCATTTGATTCATTAAAAGGATTTAAAACGGAAATTAAAAAAAGAGAGAAGGTTTCTGTAGCAAAAAAACATCTTTCTGTTGAAAGTGCAGAAGAATTATCTTTTAAATTAAATCAAATAAAAAAAGGAATGATTATAAAAGTAATATATTATTTTGATAATGAATATTTAGAGTGTGAAGGGGTTGTTTCTAGAATTGATAAGACAAGTAAAATGTTATATATAGTTAAAACCAAAATTGAATTTAAAGATATTTATTCAATAACTGGCGCAGAAATACATGATTTTGATGAATTTAATGACTAATTATATTAATAAGCAATTATTGTTTTGATAAAATCATATCCTTCTTCAATAGAAGGTTCAACGATTGTTGTAGCGTATTTTTCTAATGCATCAAGAGGAAAAAAGTGTTCTCCAACAATTTGATTTCTTTTTTCAATACGATCATAACAAATTTCTGCTGGTGTAGGAAAATAGTACGCACCAACTTTATATTGAATGTTAGGAATTAAAATATTTAAATTTTCAAAAAGGCGGGCTCTTACTCTAGGAGTGCAACTTGTAGCATCAAAAATAACATCATTATTATTTGCTAATTCGTTAGCAATTCTTTGATATACTTCTTTCCATACAGTTGGTTCATCCCAATCTGGATGCTCTTGTCTAATACCATCACTAGTTACTATTGAACATTTTAATTCGACTTGTAAAACTGTGTGGCTATAGGTTGATTTACCTGAACCTGGAATTCCGACCATAACATGAACTGTACTCATTAGTTTTTCCTCGCTTTATTGTTTGTTAAAAACAAGCTTATCGTAACTAATTTTGTTCAATATTTCAATAATTATACGATTGTAAGTGGTTACATTGACAGAATTTACTTTTTGTTATTATTAAATTTACTTTTATGGTATACTATTTAGGAACGAAAAATGAATTCTTAAAAAAAGATGAAGGAGTATTTATGAAAAAAAGAAATAAATTGATTTTATCAATGTTGCTCATGGTAACAGGAATTTCTCTTGGAATTGTTAATAATCAAGGTAGTGGCGTTAGAGTAGTTAAAGCCGTTACAGAATCATTAAATGAAGGTTTAGAAGGAGATCCGATTAATACAGATAGTCATGCACAATCGTATTACTCTTCGATCAGCTCTTCTTTAACTGGTGATTCTCTTTTGAGTGCATTAAGAAGCTTAAATTCCACAAAAAGAAAAAAAACCGTTGGTTATGGAAATTTATTTAAATATTATTATCAAACTGATTATAATCCTAATAATAAATCTCAATTAATTGCTTACTATAGAGGAACATACGCAACTGAATCTTCTATGAACAGAGAACATGTCTGGCCTAGTTCAAGAGGCGGAGACTCGATTGAAGGCGATATTCATATTATTCGTCCAACTCTTAAAGCAGATAATTCTAGTAGAGGTAATTCACATTATGTTGAGGGTGGTACTAGTAGCACATCAGGATGGGACCCTTATGCAGATGGCATGACAGAACGATATCGTGGAGATGCTGCAAGAATTATTTTTTACGGAGTTGTGGCTAATTCAAAATTATCTTTAAGAGATACTGATGGTAGTGATTATACAGATAATTCTAACCATATTTCAAAATCATCTATGGGGAAACTTTCCGATTTATTAAAATGGAATTTAGAATACCCTGTAGATGATACTGAAATTAGAAGAAATGAAGGTGCTGAAAACATTCAAGGAAATCGTAATCCATTCATTGATGATCGTACTTTAGCATGTAAAATATGGGGCGATTATAATGAAAACACAAAGAATGTTTGTAGTAAAGTTCTTCAAAAAGATCCTCCAACAAGTTTAACTATATCTCCATCTGAGGCAACTGTTAATGTTGGAAGCAGTGTGAATTTAAGTGTTAGTGCTACTCCTTCAAACGCTTCAACTAGTGTTACATGGGTTTCTTCTAATCCAACAGTCGCAAGTGTTTCTTCAGGAGTAGTTACAGGTTTATCAGAAGGGACAACTACAATCAGTGCAATATCAACAATGGATTCATCAGTTCGTGCTGAAATCACAATTACTGTTAGAGATGTTAAATCTATTTCTATCAGTGGAACTCCTACAAAAACTATTTATGAAGAAGGAGATAAATTTGATCCAAATGGATTAACAGTTACAGCAAAATATAGTGATAATACAACTTCAGTTATTTCAAATTCAAGTATTACATGGTTAGATGGAGTAACTTTAAAAGAAACTCTTTCAAAAGGAACAACTTCAGTCGTGGCAAAATGTGGAAGTGTACAAACTATTTATAATGGAATAACGGTTAATGAAAAAACAACACCTGATGGATGTGTGTTAGTAAACAGTACTTCAGAATTAGAATCTGGTGATGAAGTAATTATTGCCTATAAAGAAGGTAATAAAATCGCGGGTGAATTATCTGCAAAAAATTATCTAATAAGCGCTGATGCTACTTTTTCTACAGATAAACAAACATTAGAAGATTACTCAAACGGACTTATATTTACTTTAGAAAAAAGTAATAGCAGTTGGACATTAAGTAATCAAGGAAATAAATTAGGGGCAAGTTCTGCAAAATCATTAACATTTAGTGGTGGAACAACTACATGGAATATTTCTGTTTCTTCAGGTGTGGCAAAGATTGAAAGTACAAATAGTAAATATGGTTCGATTTTATATAATACAAGTGTTCCACGCTTCATGAACTATACTTCAAATCAAGAAAGCATTAATTTGTATAAAGTGTCTAAATCTTCTGTTAATCCTGATCCAACTCCGGATCCAACCCCAGATCCAACTCCTACAGAAAAAACATTAGTGGAATTAACTATAGAAGGATTACCAACAAAGTTATCATATTATGAAGGTGATTCATTTGATTCAACGGGAGTAAATGTTTTAGCTACTTTTAGCAATGGTGATGTAGAAAATGTCACTTCTGACATGGTTTGGACTCCAAATAAATTATCATTATCTGATAATAAAGTAACAGGAACATATACATATAATGGAGTAACGCTTTCTGTTGATGTAAAAAATATTTTTGTTAGTAAAAAGATTTCTAATGATAGTAATAAAGGATGCGGGAAAGCATCTATGAATATAATGTATTTAATTGTGTTAATATCATTCTTAGGTGTAATTATTAAAAAGAAATAAAGTTTTTTGAATATTGCTAGTTGGTGTATAATGTATTTAGTCTATTAATTCATTTAATGAAGTTATGATAATTACCAAATAAATTGGTAATGAAAGGAGAATGTAAAATGAAGAAAAACAAATACGTATTACCACTAGCTTTATTTTTATTATTAACTAGTGCCTGTTCTATCGGTAATAGTGGTGGAAATAATTCCACAACTTATTATCCAAATAATACAACTTCTAATGGAGCTTCTTTGTCCAATAGTGTCGCTTCTAATATTGATGATCATTATCAAGAAAATAATGGTGATTTTAAAATAGAGACCGATGTGGTTAATGGATATACCGTAAGTGAAAATGTATATACCATTGTTGAAGAGGGCGATTATACTATTTCTGGAACATTAAAAAATGGACAAATAAGAATATCTGCTGATGAAAAGAAAGTTAATTTGTTATTAAATGGGGTAACAATGACTTCATCAATTGATTCATTAATTTATGTTGAAAAAGCAGATAAGGTTAGCATTAAAGCTTTAGAAGATACTTATAATGAGCTAAATGATATAAGAACATTAAAGGACGACTCTTCATCAGAAGATATAGGAAATGCCGCTATATATTCAAAAGAAGATCTTGATTTAAAAGGAAAAGGAATCTTGGTTGTAAAATCATCTTATAATAATGGTATTCATACCAAAGATGATTTAAAGATTAAAAATTTAACATTGAAAGTTGATGCAATTAATAATGCAATAAAAGGAAATGATTCTATTACTATTGAATCAGGCGACATTATTGCTATTGCACGAGGTGGAAATGGATTAAAAACATCATCTTCAGATGTATCTTCTAAAGGAAATCAAAAAGGTACAATCACGATCTTAGAAGGAAATGTTTATGTTTATGCAGCATTAGATGCAATAGATGCCGCATATGATGTTATCATTAATAATGAAGATGAAAGCTTAAACTTAAATCTATATACAGGAAAATATTCTTCATATACTGGAGATGTAATTGAAAGTAGCTCAACAACTATTTATTTAAAAATTAAAAATAGTATTTATAGTTCTTCTTATCGTTATGCAGCGTTATTTTATAATAGTGATAGCGATTATGTATGGGAAAATGCTAATTATTATCAAGTTGAACAAGGGGATAGAACAACATATTATGTTTATAAAATTAGTATTCCAAGTAATTATGAAAATATTCAATTTTATAAGTTTGATAAGAATCAAGGTGAAAATTCGTTTGATAACTATATTTCTAAATGTGATGGAGGTAAAATTAATCAAAATAATGATGCCTATATAATTAGTAGAGATAGTAATGGTACTTTAACAGGTAGTTGGTCTATATATAAAGCTCCATCTTATGGTGGTATGGGTGGAATGGACAGTGGAAATAAAGATAAAAGTGAACATTCTGCAAAAGGAATAAAAGCATATAATAATGTTTCTATTAATGGAGGCTTAATAACAATTGAAGCACATGATGATGGTATTCATTCAACAAGAGGCGAAACTTTAGAAAATGATAGTACCGGAATTGGTGATATAACTATCGATGGAGGTACTTTTAATATAAAGAGTTGCGATGATGGTATTCATGCTGATCATATTTTGACTATAAATGGAGGTCAAGTTAATATTACTGAATCATATGAGGGATTAGAAGCTAATCAAATTTATATTAAAGGTGGAACTCATAAAATATACGCAAGTGACGATGGATTAAATGCTAAAAAAGGTGACTTAAGTATTCTCATCCAAGTTGAAGGTGGATATCTTGAATCAGAAGTTGGAGATGGCGATACAGACGCAATTGATTCAAATGGTGATTATGTTCAAAAAGGTGGAATTGTTATAGCTAAAGGTGGTTCATCTTCTGGAATGGCTTCAGCTTTAGATATTGATGGAATTATGACGATGACTGGAGGAACATTTATTGCAGCGGGTTCTGTATGTACAACACCTTCATCTAGCTCATCGATTAATTATGTTTTATTTGGAACAGTATCATCTATGGGTGGAGGACCTGGCGGAGGTCCTAGAGCGTGGGGAGGAAATTCCACAACTCGATGCTCTTTTAGCGCTGGAAATTATACGATAAGTGGTACAGATATCTCATTTACTTTAAAATTATCATATACAAATTTACTTGCCTGTAGTGATTCTTTTAAATTAAATAGTTCTTATACAATAAGTAATGGCTCAACAACCTATACATGGACACAATCAAGTTCCTCAGTAACTTATAAATAAAGGAAAGAAAAATGAAACAGAAAAAATTTTATTTCTCATTAGTTTTATTTTCTCTTCTAGGTCAAGTGGCTTGGGTCGTAGAAAATATGTTGTTCAATACATTTTTAAAGGATGAAATTGGAGCATCTCCTTTTCATATTGCATTAATGGTTTCATTAAGTGCGATTGTTGCCACAGTTACAACACTTTTTTTAGGTGCATATAGTGATAAAATTGGAAAGAGAAAAAAATTTATTTGGATAGGCTATATTATATGGGGAATAACAATTTTAGCTTTTTCCTTGATTAATAAAGATAATCTATTAAGCAAATATCAAATTGAAACGAAAGCTATTATAGTTGGAACATCGTTAACAATTATTTTAGATTGTGTAATGACTTTCTTTGGTAGTGTTGCTAACGATGCATGTTTTAATGCCTGGATTACTGATTCTACGAATGAAACAAATAGAGGTAAAATTGAAGGAATTAATTCAATGATGCCTTTACTTGCGGTTTTATTAGTTTTTGGTTTATTATCCGGTTTTGCGGTTCATGGTAAGTGGTGGATTTTATTTGTAATACTAGGTTTACTAATCGTAGCTGCGGGAATAATTGGGGCGTTTACAATTGAAGAGAATAATGTTGTTGTTAATAAAGAAATAAAATATTTTAAAAGAATTTTTTATGGATTTAAAGCTTCTTCAATTAAAGAAAATAAAATGTTGTATTTAACATATTTAGCATTTGCGTTATTTGGTATAGGTGTTCAAGTATTTATGACATTTTTAATAATTTATTACGATGATGTTATGCCAAATGGACAGTATGTTTTTGTTATGGCACCGGCGATAATTATTGCGGCAATTGCAACTTTCTTTTATGGAAGATTATATGATAAATATGGCTTTAATAAAACGATTATTCCTTCTTTATTGGTGCTAATCTTTGGATTATCGTTATTGTCTTTAAATTTAATTAATACACTTGATGGTAATGTATTTATTATTTTTATAGGATCTTTGTTTATGATGATAGGAAATTTATGTTCAAGCGCTATATTTGGAGCTAAGATGAGAGAACAAACACCGAAAGATAAAGTTGGTTCATTTCAAGGAATTAAAATGTTCTCACAAGTTTTAATACCAATGCTCATTGGTCCTTGGATTGGAGCAATTGCAATTACAGGAAACTTTTCTTATGATGCGGAGAGTTTTTTAGGGGGATTTGCTTCTTCTTTTAAGGCATCTCCAGCAATATTTTTAGCTTCTGCTATAATTATATTAATTTGTTTGATATTTATTGTTTTAGTATTTAAAAAAGAAAATAAAGAGGAAATTAATAATGAATAAGGTCATTTTACATACCGATGATTTTCCTTTAGATGATATTCCCTTAAATGAATATCCACGTCCTCAATTTAAAAGAGACTCATATTTTTGTTTAAATGGAAAATGGGAAATTAAAATTACTAAAGAGAATGTTAATTTTGATGATAAATTTGATGAACAAATAATTGTTCCTTTTCCAGTAGAATCTTATTTATCGAATATAAACCGTTATTTAGAAAAAGGAGAATATATTTATTATCGTAAAGAGTTTTCTTTACCAAAAGACTTTAAAAAAGATAAAGTTATTCTTCATTTTGATGGGGTAGATCAAATTTGTGAAGTGTATATTAATTCTAAGTTAATCAAAAAGCATGAAGGAGGATACCTTCCTTTTGAAATTGATATAACAGATTATTTAAAAGAAAAAAATGTTCTTTTTGTTAAAGTTCAAGATGATTTAAATATTAAATATGGTTATGGAAAGCAATCTAAAAAAAGCAAGGGAATGTGGTACACTAAAACATCAGGAATATGGAAAACTGTATGGGTTGAAAGTGTAAGTAAGAATTATTTTAAAGAGATAAAAATTGATGTTACATTAACTTCACTATCTTTAAAAATTGACACTAATATTATTAATAAGAAGTTAATTATTCATACAGAAAAAGAAGATTTAGTTTATGAATTTATAGAAAATGATATTAATATTGATATACCAAAACCACATTTATGGACTCCAGATGATCCATATTTATATTATTTTGAATTGATTGGTGAAGAAGACAAAATTGAATCATATTTTGCTTTAAGAAAAATTGAAATAAAAAATAAAAAAACTTACTTAAATAATGAACCGATATTTTTCCATGGCATTTTAGATCAAGGATATTTTCCTGATGGATTATTAACACCTAAAAGTTATCAAAAATATAAAGATGAAATTCTTAAATTAAAAGAATTAGGATTTAATACTTTAAGAAAACATATTAAAGTAGAACCATTATATTTTTATTATTTGTGTGATAAATTAGGAATGATTGTTTTTCAAGATATGGTCAATAATTCTTCTTATTCTTTTATTCGCGATACTGTACTTCCAACATTAGGATTTTTAAAATGGAAAAATAAAGGAAAGCATATTTCTAAAGAAAGAAAAAATCAATTTATTAAGGAATGTAAAGAAACTTTAGCATTATTATATAATTCTCCGTGTGTTCTATATTATACGATTTTTAATGAAGGCTGGGGACAATTTGATTCTGATAAAATGTTTAAGATGTTTAAATCACTAGATTCAACAAGAATTATTGATGCAACATCAGGATGGTTCTTTGGTCACGAAAGCGATGTTGATTCTTATCATATTTATTTTAAGCCTATAAAATTTAAAGCTAAAAATAGACCTGTTATTATTTCGGAATTTGGTGGTTATGTTTATAAAGAAAAAGAACATAGTTTTAATTTAGATAGGACATATGGATATCGTATATATAAAAATAAAGAAGATTATCATAAAGGATTAAGTGATTTATATTTATTACAAATAATTCCTCAAATTAAAAAAGGGTTATGTGGAGCAATATATACTCAAGTTAGTGATGTCGAAGATGAAACAAATGGATTATTTACATATGATCGAAAAGTTGTTAAAGTTCCATTAGAGATAATGAAAGATATTAAATGTAGAATTGATGATGAAATTAAAAATATTAAATAATTATGATGTTTTTAATTTAATCTGATGTTAATAATCTTTATTTATAATAATTTTGATGTAAGAAATTAAATATTATTGCAGTTAAATTATTAGACCGTTATTAATTCAAAGAAAGGAGTGTCGGGTTGTCTACTCGACTTAATTATATGAAAGTTGCTATTATTGGAGGAGGACCTTCAGGAATATTAAGCGCAATTATGCTTAAGAAAAATAATAAAGAATTTGAAGTTATAATTATTGAAAAAGAAGAGCGATTAGGTAAAAAGATATATGTCTCCGGTAATGGTCGTTGTAATTTGTTTAATAATTCTCAAGGTGAGGATTGTTATAATTCTTATCGAAATGCAGAAATGGCAAAAAAAGTTTTTGAAAGTGTTGATATTTTAAAAACTCTAAATTATTTAGGATTAGATATAAAATTTGAAGGAAAATTAGGATATCCATATACAGAATCTGCAAAAACAGTTATGGATGTTTTTATGTATCATTTAAAAAAAGAAAATATTGCTATCTATACGAAAACAGAATTTAATGATTATTTCTTTGATGGAAATAAAATAGTTATTGAAACAAGCAAAGGAATGTTTAAAGTAGATAAATTAGTGATTGCATGTGGGGGAAAGTCAAGCCCTGTTCATGGGTCAAATGGAAGTATTTATCATATTTTAGAAAACCATGGATATGAAATAACTTCTTTATATCCAGGATTGTTGCCAATAAAAGTTAAGGAAAATGTAGAATATTTAAAGGGAAATAAAGTAAAGTGTTTAGTTTCCTTAAATAAAGAAGGTAAAACAATATATCAAGAAAAAGGTGAAGTATTATTTAAAGAAGATGGATTAAGTGGCATTGCTATTATGAACTGTAGTTCTATTATCGCAAGAAATGATGTTAAGGGAGAATATGATATTTCTTTAGATTTATTTTCTCATTTAAGTGAAGACGAATTGGTTGAATTATGGATTAAAAAAAGTGAAAATGGTTATCCATATTTAGATGGGTCAATATTAACTCCAATAGCAAGATATATAGAGGCATATACCTTAACAAAAGGAAAGAAAAATATAGAGGAAACTAAAAGAGTTGCTAAATATGCTAAAAACCTAGTATTTAGTTATGATTCGTTATATTCATTCAAATCATCTCAAGTTACTGTTGGTGGAGTAAATATTAAACAAATAAAAGATAATTTTGAATCGTCAATTGAAAATAATGTTTATATTCTTGGAGAAACATTGGATAATGATGGATTATGTGGAGGATTTAATTTAATGTGGTGCTTTGGTACCAGTTTAAAATTTGTTAATGATTTGATTAAAAAATAATTTGCATTTAGTAAAAAAGTAATTGAAAATAAATATATATGGAAAAATTGCAAAAAATAAAGGCGAGGTAGTATATGAAAAGAGCGGGTAAAAAAGGAATTTCTATTACGAGAGTATTGTTAATATCTATATTATCAATAGCTTTTGTTTTATTTGAATTGTTTTTATATTATTTAATTTTAAAAGCATATTACAATATAACCTGGGTTTTCTTATTAGTTAGAGTTATTGGATTTATTTGTTCTTTTTACCTTTATAGTAAAAAGTCAAATAGCAACTATAAACTTACCTGGATTATTGCGTTTTTAATTATGCCATTAAGTGGAACTTTAATTTTCTTATTATTCGGTAATGGAAGAATGCTTCCAAAAAGAAAATATAAAAAGGTTTCAAAATCGCTAGAATTATATATAAAGAAAAATGATGTTATTGATAACCTAAAAGCTTTAGATGAAATTGGATATAAACATTTAGCGTTAGTTAATAAACTAACTGGTTTCCAAGCTTATCAAAATACTGAAACAAAGTTTTATGGTCAAATTGAAGAAAAACATAAACAGCTTATTGAAGATTTAAAATCCGCGAAAAAGTATATTTTTATTGAAACATTTATTATTAGTAAAGGACAATTGTGGAATGAAATAAAGGATATTCTTTATAAAAAGGCTACAGAAGGCGTAGAAATTAAATTATTGTTTGATGATATAGGCTCGAAATTTAGAAAACCAAAAAATGATTTTGAAATCTTAAAATCATTCGCACATGTTAAAATCAAAGCCTATAATCCGATGAAAGAGAATTTAACACCGGGATTAAATTATCGAGATCATCGAAAAATAATAATTATCGATGGAGAAATAGGCTATGTCGGTGGAGATAATTTAGCTGATGAATATATTAATATTAATAGTCCTTATGGTCATTGGAGAGATACTTCTTTAAGAATTAAAGGTGAATCAATATATAATTTATTATTATCATTTTCACAAATATGGTTTATGACAACATCAGAAATGATAATGGTGGATAAGTACATAGCAGAGACAGATGTTGTTAATTCTTCGATTCATATGTTCTTTTGCGATGGACCAGTTAATGGAGCTGATCCGGCATATGATTTGTATTTATCATTGATTAATAATGCGCAAAAGAGCATATATATTTCAACACCATATTTTATAATTGATGATAATTTTATTGGCGCAATCGAAAGAGCGTGTCTTAGTGGTGTTGATGTTAGAATATTAGTTCCTCATATTCCCGATAAGAGAGCAGTATTTACAATGACAAGAGCCCATTATCGAGATATTCTTGCAGCTGGAGGAAGAATATATGAATACACACCTGGATTTAATCACGCAAAAGAAATTATTGTTGATGGTAAATATGCGGTTATAGGCACGATTAATTGTGATTATCGTAGCTTCTATTTACATTTTGAATGTGGACATTTTATGATGTATGATCCTAGTGTTAAAGAAATGAGTAAAGATTATATTTCTACCTTAATGAAATCTCAAGAAATAACTTATGAAGAATGGAAAAAAAGACCATGGTATCGTAAAGTTGTTGAGTTTGTTTTTAAAGTTATTTCACCATTATTATAATAATAAAAGCATAAATATTAAGATTGGGAGTCTTTAAGTTTATGTTTTTTTTAAGATATTGTCCAACTACAAGTACCTAAAGAAGTATCCACTATTACAGAAAAGGTTTTTCCTAAAGTGGATATATCAGGATTAATAACAATATCACCGCCATGACGAACAAGCACTCCACCATTTGATTCGGTTCTTAACCAATAACCTGATGTTCCTAATTCTGAAGCAAATACTTTAAATCTAAAATCGTTAATATCTTCTTCTTTGATTATATGGTCAAATCGATAAGTAGTATTATCAACTTTATAGAAACGATTGTTTTTATCACATGTTTCCCAGTTTTGAGTATAACGGAAATAAAACTCACTACAATTCTTGATTAAATTATTATCATCATTATTTGAATTATCATTATTATTTAATGCACCATTTATGGTTTTAGTTTTATTAGATAAATATTCTTTAAAACTCATATTATGTGAAGTGCCTTCATAAGTTTCTTCTAAAGAAAATACTACTGGATTAATAGAGGATTTTTCAAAGGTTTCATAATTCTTTTTTACGAGGTTATAAATATTATTAAAATGTTCATTTGTAGCCCAGACGCTATCTAATACTTTTTTTAATGATTCAATATATTTTGTTCTAGTAGAACTGCTACTATTTAGAATTGTTTTTAAATATAATGGATTAACTTGTTCATTTCCATTTCCGACGGCTTTATTTTCAAAAGGAGAAGTTAACGATAAAGCATGACCGCTAGGATCCCATTCTCTTGAATTACCTAAAACACGATCTTGATCTATTGGAATGATAACCATTTTTCCATCAGTTCTTCTAAAATATAAACAATAGTTGTTATAGTTATTTCTTAAATCATCAGGATTTCCTAAAAAGGTTGATATAGCTTCAAACATTGCAAAGTATTCTAAATCAACATATTTTTCAATTTCGCTTTCATTTTGATTTTTTAATACAGAAAAGGCGTTTTTAATTAAAGTATGGTCGCCTCCATTGTCGGTATTCGTTTTAATTTCAAATGATGGAACATTAAGATGATCAGAAGATTCAACGCCGATCATGTTATCGTTTAAATATGACATGTTAGGAACACCTGCACCTCCATTAAGTCCATAAGAGGCTTTATATAATTGACCATAGGAGGAGTTTTCAACACCTATGTTTCCCTTTTTTTCTTCATCCCATGTTCCTAAATTAATATAGTTATGGTCACTATCTAATGAATTCTTAATAAATTTTTTTGTTAATGGTTCGGTAATTAAGTAAGTTCCATAATTGATATTCTTTTTACCATCTTGATTAATAATTACTTTTCCAAAATTGCTATGTTGAGAAAGAATACCAAAACTTCGATACATTTCAAGAGCGTAATATTCTTTGATGTGAGATTGGTCGCGAAGTTTGTTATAACGCAAATCTAATTTGCTTAGTTTTAAGAATTTACGATCTTCGCGTTCCTTTCTTTCATTTTCATTATTCCAAGAAATTCGTTCATCTTCTGTATATAAATTTGGATCATCGAAAGTTTCTTCAAAAGATAGTTTTAAGTGAATATTAGAATATATATTTCCATTTTCATCAATAAAATCATGACGAGAAGTGTTGCCTTTCATTCTAACGCCAACATCATTATATTCAAAAATGAAATCTTTATTTTTTATGGAAATTGTGATTTTAACATTATCCGCTCTTCGATAAATTGGCGATTTGGCATTTAGATTACTGTATTTATAATAATCATTTTGAATCTTTTGAAGCTCGCTAGTTGACATATTAATTTCAACAGAAACAACATTATTAATATCAAATAAGTCTAAATAAGTCAGATCATCTTTTGTTAAATCTTCAATAGGAATAGATGAAGATGATGCATTTGAACTTGAAGTTGTATTAATTATATTGCTGGAATTTGAAGTAGATGTTGATTGGATATTAATAGAACAACCGCTAAAAAATAAAGTACTACAGAGTAATAGTATCTTATGATATTTCATTGTTTTTCCTCTCGTAAGATATGTAGTATAGAAATATTGTTAGAGAGAACAATGTTTCTTACTCA
>CAZZGL010000031.1:0-14505 GCA_964654155.1 uncultured Staphylococcaceae bacterium
TGCAACAATGCTTATGTCGACAATTGCTCTTTTGAGTACAGGTTTTGCTGCTTGGATCATTTCTATGCCTGGTAGTGCAGAAAAAAATGGTACAATTTATGTTGATACAGTTTCTACGATTGCTCACTTGATTAAAGAATTTAAATGGACATCAGAAGCTGAAGATACCGATCCTGAAGTCGTTTATAGTATACCTAAAGATACTTCCGGAATTAGTATTTTGAATTCGCATATTAGTAATGATAACACTGGCAAAGAAAATGGAAAGTTTGAACATTTAACTATTACTGGTGAGTTTTATGTTACTAATGTTGGAGAATTATCATACGATGACTTGTTTGAACCTATTAGTTTCAATGTTTACTCTAAAGATGATAGCAATAACCCATTTAATGCTGAAAGTGATGCAATAAAGAATGGATATATTACAGGTATTCCAGAGCAAAAAAAGAATGATAGTGGAAGTATTTTATGGGAAGATTTTATTTCGGCAGGTATAGAGAATAATTCTACTGAATATGGTATAAAACTAGAAAAAGGCGAGACTACTACTGAAGATAAAATTATGAATGAGGGAGATAGCAATACTTCTGTTACCAAATATACTATAACCATCAAATTTGGTTGGGGTTTTAAATTCAATTATAAAAATCCATATTATTATTATAACAATGATGTTAGTGATGAGGATTGGAGAAAAGACAATTACAAGCTTGCGTTGGAAGCTAATGAAAATTTAGATGCTATGAATAAATTGTTAGATTCTTCATCGTTTAAATTGTCTATTAAGACAAAAGCATAATCTGTTTGCGAATAAAAAAATAAAATTGAAAGGAAAAAAATATTATGGCTAGAATTACTAGAAAATCATATAAAAGGAAAAAGATAGTTTTGGGTCTATGTATGTTTGCATCGATAGCGTTAATTTCAACAGGTTTTGCTGCATGGATTCTTTCTTCTGGTGCATCGGCTGATAAAGATGGAAATATAACAGTTGGTGTTGTTGATGATTGCTCAGTTGAATTTTTTGGACTTAATTACGAAGGAAAGTTTTGTTTTGATGCAAAACAAGAAGATATCAAAGTGGCCGGCAAAGAAAATAGACTTTATTATAAGCCAGGTTCAGATTTTGAAAGTTTAACAGTAACAGTTAGTGGTTATGTATCAAATGCTGATATTGTTACAGATATTAATGTAGCGATGGAAGTCAGCGATAAAGTTATTCAAGCAGCAACTGCTATTGGAGAAAATTATGTAGTAGATGAAAATACAAGTTTAGAGGGAAAAGGGTATATTACATTACCAGATTGCGCTATTAAAAATCAAACTAGTACAGCAGTTTCTATTACTAACGATAATGGCAAGATTGAAGATATTACGATAAATGAAAGTAATATTGAAACATATAAAGCTATGCTAACAAATAAAGGTGAAGTTCCTAATTTGAAAAATGGAGATAAAATACGCCGTTTTGAATACGATATTACATTTGGCTGGGGCGAGAAATTTGGCGGTGATAATCCTGGCATATGGTATGATGATCCTAAAGAAGACCGTGGTGGAGAAAAAATTAAAGATCCAAATAGTCAAACTGTTAAATACATTTATAAAATAGATGATGATACTGTTAAAACGGTAATGAATGATTTAAGAGAAACTTTAAATAGTGAAAGTTATGTTATTTTATTAAATGCCGCTGTGTAGTTATAAGGTGATTAAACAATGACACAAAATGAGATTATCGCTCTTATTGTTACTTTTGTAGGTGTATTAAGTTTTGCAACTATTATAACAATGCTTTATTATTCCTATATATCTTCTGCTATAAAGGATATAGGATTAGGAAAGCAAGATGCAGATCTTTTATATGACTTAGTTAAAAATAACAAAGAAAAAATACAAAAACGTCGCAAGACTATTTCAATTATTAAGAATTGTGTGTTTTGTATATTTTTAGCAATCATTATTCCTATTATCGCTTTAGCAATCGTGAGCAAAGCAAATGGAAATGTTATGATGATTGGCGGTAATTCCGTAATGGTTGTTGCATCAGGATCTATGAGTGAGAAGAATAACGCTAATAGTTATTTATTCTCTCAAAAATTAGATAATCAATTCCAAACTTATGATGTTATTGGAATTAGCAAAGTTAAATCGGATAGTGATTTAAAACAATATGATGTTATTGCCTTTATCAATGATAAGGGCATTAACGTCATTCATAGAATTATTGATTTTGATTATCAAGATGGTAAAAGAGTATATGTTACAAGAGGTGACGCTAATAACGCCACCGATACATACAAACCTAGTTTTGATGATGTTATTGGTAAATATAATGGAAAAAGGGTTCCTCTTGTAGGAATGCTCGTTTTGTTTTTTCAATCTGGTTCAGGAATTGTAACGGCAATCGCGGTTATTTATTGCTTATTTATGATTGATCATTTATCTAATAAAATGAGTCAAGCTAGTGCTAAACGTCTTGATATCTTATCTTCGGTATTTGATGTTGAAGATATGGATGAAGAAGACATTGAAATGATGAAAATTGGCTATGTCGAATATATATTATATGAAGGATATATGTATCGTATTGATGAAAACGGTCTTGTCGACAAAAAAGAAGTCAATGAAAATTATGATGATAAAACAATATTAGAATTAGTCGAAAATAGTGAATTAGAAGAGTTTACAGAAAAATAGTATTAAGGGGGACGGAAAATATGCAAAAACCATATTTTACCAGAAGAAATTTAATTGTAATTTCTTTATCGATATTTTATGCCTTTATATTAATGTTCACAGGTATCTGTTTATCTGGAACACCAAAATCTATTATTGCCGAAGATAATCCTATTGCTCTTTTGGGCTATGGTTTAGGATTTAGTAAAATTCAAATTGAAGGCGCAAATGGATTTGTTTGTCTATTGCTTGTGGCAATATATGTAGTAGTTTTCGTTACTGCGCTTATTTATGAAAGAAGATATGCGATTAGTAACAAAAAGAAACCATTCAGCTGGAAAATGATTCTTACTTATTTTATTACCTTGATTGTATGTGCGGGCTTATCTTATGGTATTAGTCTTCTAATTCAATTACCAATAAGTGGTGAAAATGTTAAGAATATTACTATATTTATTGGACAAAGTTTACTTCTTGCTTTGCTTATCTATGCAGTATTATTTGCATTAGTCGGCGGTATATTAATGTTTGCGTTCAACATTATCTTGGTTGATAAACCATATAGATTCTTTGATAAAGATGAAATGGCGGAGTTAGGCGATGAAGATGAAGTTGAAAACGACGTTACTGCCAATTTTGATGGAAACATTAACGCAAATGGAACTGCTACTGGTGATGGAGCGGTCGGTGGAACAGGAGTACCTACCTCTGTTAGCGATGTTGCACGTGAACTTGATGATCGTGAAAAAGTTTTCCCATCACTTTCTCGTGTTGATTATAACTATGATGGTTATGAAATAGAAAGAATTGAGACAGATGATTATTCTTTAGAAGAAATCTGTGTTAGATTTAGAAATTATTTAGCTAAAGAAGAAAAGCTATACTTTGATTTAAATACACTTAGGATTTTTATCAGTGGTTTTGCAGCTTCTCACTTCTCAATTTTAGAAGGTTTAAGTGGTACCGGTAAGTCATCATTACCACGTTATTTTGCTAAATTCGTTAATGGTACTGTTTCATTCTTACCAGTTCAAGCAACTTGGAGAGATAAATCAAGTATTCTTGGTTACTTTAATGATTTCTCTAAGACATATAGTGAAACAGACTTCTTAGTTAATTTATATGAAGCATCTTACAATCCAGACAAAATTAATATATTCGTTCTTGATGAAATGAACATTTCTCGTGTTGAATATTATTTTGCGGATTTCTTATCAGTCTTGGAATATCCTTCAGATCAATGGAAATTAAGAATTATGCACCTTCCATATGATTTTGTTCCACCTGTTAAATTAGATGAAGGTTTTATTAGAATACCAACAAATGCTTATTTTATTGGTACCGCAAATAAGGATGATTCTACCTTTGCTATTGCTGATAAGGTTTATGACCGTGCTATTACGATTTTCTTTGATAACAAGAATATTCCATTCGAAGTTAAAGAAGATGCCGGTACAATTAATTTAAGTGCTTCTAAATTACATTCTTTATATGAAGAAGCCTTAGAAATTGAAGAAAATAAATTAACAGATGCCGATAAAGAAAAATTCTTAAAAATCTGTGATTATATCTATGACACATTCGATGTTACATTTGGTAACCGTATTTTAAATCAAATGGAAATATTAGTTCCAACATTTATCGCTTGTGGTGGTAAAAAAGAAGATATTTTAGATTTCCTTCTTTCTCGTAAAGTCTTAGCGAAATTAGAAGGACGTTTTGAAGAATATGTGAAAAATGGACTTAAACACCTTCTTGATTTAATTAATAAAGTTTATGGAGAAGTTAGCTTCCCACAAAGTCGTAAATTAATTAATAATCTCATAAGAAAGTTGTAGTGAAGTAAATGAAAACTAACGAAGAACGATACTTAAAAGAGGCTATTCGAAATGTAAAAAGATTTGCTAAAGACCATGAAACTTTATCAACTTTTTTTGCACATATTGATGAAGTTAAAGTTAGGTCGTTACAAGATCTTTCTTTTAAGTATGATTTGAAATTCTTCGAAAATATTTCTCGTATTTTAAGTGTTATTATTTCAATTGTTTCTCGCCCAGTATTAGCGAATAAAGGTGAAGAAGTAATTGTTCGTGCGGCTTCGGCATCTTCTTTAACTCCGGAAATGTTTCAAAAAACCGTAACTGATTCAATGTTATGGAAACAACAAGGTTTAGAAATGGTGCCAGAGTATGTACATTATCAACAATATGTCGATGAAATTAAAACATATGAAAATAGATTTGTTGTTCACTTAATTAATTTAATTGATTCTGAATTAACTAAATTTCAAAGATTCTATATTTCAATGATTCAATCTTATGTTGGTCAAGATAGTTTATCTTTAGATGAGGATAAACAAGAACAAGCGATGATTAAGCTTGAATATTTACAAAAGAAAATAGTTAAGATTAAAGGTACTTATTTCTATCGTATTATTAATAAAGATCAAGTTAGATTATCGACAATTATTCCAACTAATATTTTGATTCATAATCGTTTATATAATGAATGTTATAAGTTTTATCGTAAGTTAATTACATATAATGATGAAGCTCAAATAAACAAGGATTTCTTCTTATATAATTATGTTTTGATATTAAAACAATTAAAACAAGCAGGATTTAAATTATATGGTAAGAAAACAACCCGTGAATCAGAAGCGGTTGTTAGAAGAGCGTTAAATCTTGAAAATGATTTAGTATTCTTTTCTTCTCATATGAAAATAACGATGACTTGTAAAGAAGAAGAAAATAAATTTATTTTTAAAATTGTTAATAGAGAAGATAATCAAACTAACCTTCATTTATTAATTGTGGATAAAGATGAAGCCTTTGATAATGTTTTATTAAGAGTTCAAGATACTTCTAAGTACACCACAATTGAAGCGATATCACTTTGGTTACGAGCGTATTTAGATGATACGGTAAATATCATTAAACAAAATTTATTAAGTGAAGTTGAGATGATTAGACAATATTTTGAAGAACGTTATCATCGTGTTATCGGTAGTCAAAGAATATATTCTATTTATTGTCCAATATGTCGACAAAAGACTGTTAGTGAAGTTGAGGACAATATTTTCCATTGTGAAAACTGTAATTCTTTATATAAGTTCTATCAAGGTGAAAAAGAACCAGAAATCGTATTTTTAAGATTAAGGAGGAAGAACTAAATGGAAGAAGTAGTACAAGAAGAGAAACAAGTGACTGTCTCTATTCATGACTTACATAAATCCTATGGCCAGAAGAAAGTTCTTCTAGGACTTAATTTAGAAGTATATGAAGGAGAATTATTTGGCTTTATTGGTAAAAACGGTGTTGGTAAATCTACGACTATCGATTGTATGATAGGTTTAAAGAAGTTTGAAAAAGGACAAATTTTATTAGATGGATTTGATATTGTTCAAGAACCAATTGAAGCTAAATCAACATTTGGATATGTTGCTAGTGAACCAACATGTTATGAAGTGATGACAGGTTATGATTATTTGGAATTTATCGCTAGTGTATATCGACTTAATGAAAAAGAATTTAAAAACAATTATAAGTATTTATCTTCTAGATTAGGATTAAGTGAAGAAGATTTAGCGCAGTCGATATCTTCATATTCTCATGGTATGAAGCAAAAGTTATGTTTAATTGCCTCATTAATGGGAAGTCCTAAAATATGGGTTTTAGATGAACCGACAGTCGGTTTAGATATCATGGCGGTTGAAGAGCTTAAGAAAATGATGCAAGAGTATGCCGCGCATGGTAATACGGTATTTATTACCTCTCACAATATTGACTTAGTTAGTAAAATATGTGATCGGGTTGCAATTATTAATGAAGGAAGAGTTGTTGGCTTATATGATTTAAAAAAGAATCCGAATAAACGTTTACAACTTTCCAAAATATTCCTAGATATTTATAAAGAAAGGTAGGATGGCAAATGTTAAGTTTAATCGCTAAAGATTTTAAATTAATGTTCGCTAACAAGAGTGGTTTAAAAGAAAAAATAATCTCTCTTATTTTTGGCATCGTCGTTGGTTTAATGTTTATTGCGATTGAAACTTATGTTTTCTATATCATAATTAATAAAATTAAGGTTTATGAAAATGCCGCGATTCCTTTCTTTACGATATTCCTTTTTATCATATCGGTAATTATGATTGTCTTTGCTATATTTAACACTAAGAGGCTTTTCTTTAATGAAGAAGATGCTCGATATTTAGCTTCTTATCCAATTAGCAATACAAAAAAGGTACTATCGAAATTAGTGTTCTTATTTGCAATACAATACACAATGAATTTAGTATTTACTGTTCCTTTATTTATCGCCTATGGTAAGATTTTCCATCAAGTTACTTTAAATTTTTATTATCGAATTATTTTTTATCCTTTACTTGCTTTTATATTTGAAGCAGGTTTCGCTTTTATTGCCGTTTATCCATATAAGATTATTTCTGATTTTATGAAGAAACATGTTATTGTTCAACTTATTGTGACAATTATCATTGCTTTTGGTTTAACCTATGCTTATGGTCAATTGTTAAATTTATTTATTAATCTTGTTTCTTCGAATCGTTTAGATAGTTTATTTACTGTTGATGTTATAGAAACTGTTACTAATTTAAGTAAGAGTTTAATACCGGTCAACTTTTTAGTACAAATATTTATTAAAAGATCTATGAAGCATTTATTATCTTATATAAGTGTTTCTTGTGGTGTTTTCTTATTAGGTATTTCTCTTTTAATTTATTTCTATCATAATTTTACTAATTTTGTTAATAGTGATAAGAATAAAGCTCCTATAAGAGAAATGAAGATTCGTTCTGTTAGAAGTGCCTTAATTAGAAAAGAATTAATTGTTTTATTTAAGGATTCTAATTATTTATATTCCTTTACAGGTCTTCTTGCCGTTCAACCATTTTTATCAGTTTTGATTGTTAAATCCATTAATACTGTTTTTGCAAGTGGTACAATGGGTTATTATATAAGTCTTATTAGGAATTTCTTACCGCTTCTAGATATATTGATTATGATGTTAATTACTTTGATTATTTCTCAAGGCGCAAATCAATATATAACGATGGAAGATAAGAATATTCGGGTTATTAAATTTATGCCAGTTAAGATTAAAACTCAATTGTCGGTTAAAGTGATGATTCCATTTATTTTATCGGCATCATTCTGTTTTATATCTTATTTAGCTTTACTTATTACTTATTCGATTTCCACGACTACATTCTTCTTTGGTTTATTGTTAACTTTATTATTATTAAGTATTGTTGATATTGTTTCTCTTTTTGAAGAATTAAAGATTAAACGTAATAAACCTCGTAGTTATTTCTTATCGAATACTTATTCATATGTATTACCAATTGTATACTTTATAGTAACTATTATTTGTTCTTTCTATAATGCTAGTATATATGTTGTGTATGCATTTGGATTTGTGGCTTTCATTTTATTATCACTTCCATTTGTGATTAATATGAAGAGCAAGGTTACGAACCTCTTTATTGAATTGGAGGTGTCTAACTAATGAAAAAACGTAATTTAATTATTTTATTGTTGATGCCATTTATTATTTCTTTATTTGGTTTAACATCGATTAATATGACATTTAATATCTTTGATAACGATATTATTGATATTGAATGGGATTATGATGATGTTCAAGGATTTAAGGTTAGTGAAGATAAGACTTATCCTTTAAAAGCTAAAGCTATTAGTGATTCTAAATATCCTTCTAAGGCTAATGGTCTTAAGTGGTCATTAAAGAATAAAGATGGAAGCGATAATGAATACGCAAGTATAAATGTTGATGAATCAACAAGAAGTTATTATTTGTCGGCGATTAGTGAAGGCGAAGTTATTATTACTTGCTCAAATGAAAAAGGTAATGTTTCGCGTTCAATGACTGGAATTATTTATGAAAATGGTTTTGTGGCGATGAATCCAGTTGTTGGTAGTTCACAAAACAATGTTAGTGAAAGATTATATTATGGTCAATATGATTTAGATGAAAATGGTCAAGAAATTAAGGCTTCTTTAATTGAATTTAATATTTCTTTATCAGATGAAATGTTTAGAGATTCAATCGTGGTTAATTATAGTAAAGATATAATCGATTGTTCTTTAAGTGCTGATAACAAATCATTAACTATGAATATTAAGAATTATGGAGATGCTTATATTTCTTTATCATCTGTTAGTGAAGTTAAGGAATACTTATTTGAATTTACTATCGTTAAAGATGGAATTAATGTTTATGATTATGATGATTTATTATATTGTACGAATAGATCAGATGATGGTAAAATCGTTGTTTTAAGGAAATCATTTGATTCAGTTAAGAATACTTATGTTACTAATGGTAATGGAGAAGTTAAATTAACTGATGGTGAGCCAGAATTAAAACAAAGTAATACGACGCTTTTTGGGCACTGTGTATTTGATATAAATGGTAAGTATTCATTTACATTTGCTAACGAAGTATATTCGTTTGATACCACTTATAATGATGAATATATTAATCAATGGAATGAATTTGTGGAGAGTAATAGTAAATTAGGTTATTCTAAAGTTTCTAAAAAAGTTAATGCCGGACTTCATGTTCAAAAGGATTTTTATGGAAATGGATATACACTTAATTTACATAATTTAACTTATCCTTATAGTGAACAAACTGTTGATGGAAATATTGTTCCTTATTTAGGTGTTGATAATATTTTTAGAGGACCATTACCATTTTATACATTAGGTGATCCTAATGGAACTCCATTAGTGACCGCTTATGGACAAGATAATATTGGTATGTATGTCGAAGGTAATGATATTACAGTTAATGATCTTGTCTTACGTAATTGTGATTTTGGTAATAATTTAGCTAATTTAGATTATACCGGTACAGTAATTGAAGTTAGAGGTAATAATATTACTTTAATGAATTCAAGATTTAGCAATGGTAAAAATGTCTTAAGAAGTTTTTCTTCAAAAAATGTATTAATTGACAATTGTATGTTTAGTTATTCTCGTAATTTCTTAATTACTACAGGAAGTAATGAATATATACCTGTTAATGAAAAGACGTCTAAAGAATATTATAATTCTGATGGAACTAAACAAAATTATACAATTGATAAATATCTTTCTATTGATGAAAACAATCAAGGAGAAGGCGATAAGATATTAAATGGCTTTCTTTTTGGAGGATTAGACAATTCTACAGATAGTGATATAATAAAAGAGAGCGTTACTTCTCTTCAACAAGGATTAGATGATAATAGTGTTGAAGAGAAGTATGATGGAGATATGACTATTAATGATAGTTATTTCTATAAAAGCGGTATTGCTTCCATTGCTCTTGAGACAGCATTTAATGGACCTTATTTATATAGTAATTCACCATCAATAATAGGACAAATATTTGGATTATTAAATGATGATAAAACTAGTAAACCATTAGTGCCATATTCCGCGAAGAATGTTTCAGGAACTTCTTATCCGGTAAAAGTTAATTTAACTGGTAATACGACATTCTTTGATTATAAGGAAATTGGAAAGATTGATTTATCAGGATTAATTGCTGAGAATATCTCTACATTTGCCACTGGAGCAGCGGGAGATTTAGGCATAAGTGGTGAGATTAATAGAAAGATTACCATTGATGATATTTTCCCAATTAATAATTTGTTAAGTAAACAAGCGGGTAATTATTTAACTGCAGGACAAATTAATATTCCAATCGCGTATTATGGAGGAGGATTAAATCTTTCAACAGTGGATACAAGCTTATTGGATACACAATTTAAAGATACGATAGAAACAAATTTGTTTGAAGAGTTCTTAAATTTACCAACTAATGGTAGTATGATGACTCTTATGAAGTATATGATGCAAAAATGTGTTACAGTTGTTACAGGATTTCATCCATTTAAATTTTCTTTGATTCAAGGAAATGCTGATGATGTAAATCTAGCTCCATCTATTGAGTTATTAAAAGACAACGCTAAAGGAGGAAATTAATATGTTAAAGAAAATTAAAAAAGCCCTGATTTTAGGTATGATACCTCTTTCGATATCATTCTTATCTTCTTGTTCATTCTTTAATACTGGAGAAAAAGGATATTTAATTAAATCCATTGAAGCGGAAGAGTGTGATGATGGTAGCACAAAGGTAACAATTACTTATGATGATGAAGAACAAGAACCTGTTATCTTCTATGTTCCTAAAGGTGAAAAAGGAATAGATGGTGAAACTGGAAACGGAATTGCTGCGATTACAAATAAAGGAACTGATGAAAGTGGTTCAAAAACCATTATGGAAATCACCTATACTGATACCACAATGGAACCAACATTATTTGAAGTTCCTAACGGCGTGTCAGTGAAATCGATGGAAAGTGAATATGATGAAAGAACTGGATTAGTAACTGTAACTATTTATTTAACTAATGGTAAGTATTTAGAATTTAAATTACCTAGAGGTAAAGATGGTGATGAAGGAAATGGTATTATTGGATACTCAGTTGTAACTAATGAAGATAAGAGTGTTGATATTACATTTGATTTTACATATACTAGCCCTTTAACGGTTCATATTCCTGCACCACAAAAAGGTGATGATGGAAGAGGAATTACTTCGATGGTTTCTAAAGAAACCGAAGATAAATATATTATCGAAGTTAATTATACAGATGGTACTTCAGAAACATTAGAATTTACTAGACCTGCTGATCCCGCAACATGGTTAAAGGGGCAAGGAGCACCAGATAATAGTTTAGGAAAAAATGGTGATTTCTACTTTGATACATATGGATTGAAGATTTATAGTAAATCTAATGGAAGGTGGAGCCTTGTTCAAGCTTTCTCTGATTATTATGAACTTGAACATGAAATTACTTTTGATTTAAATGTTCGTGATGGTTCGGCTAGATTTACTGAGTCTAATTTACCTGATTCTTATTATATCGATAGAGGCTCTTATTTCGCCGCTTCTGGATATTCTATTCCTATTCCTATTCGCGATGGTTATGAGTTCGCAGGTTGGTTTACTGCTAGAAACCCTGGTCCTACTAATGGCGCATTCACCGATTTGACCCCTGTCTTTAGTGATTTGACTTTATATGCTAAATGGATTGTATTATAAGGAGGAAATTTACAATGAAAAAGCATTTTATATTTTTGACTTCTGTTTTGGCTACGACTGTTTTATCTAGTATTGGTTTTGCTACTTGGATTATTACTGGTAATTCTGAAGTAAATGCTGGTGGTAATGCTGTTGTTGATGATATTTCTGATAGTAGATTAGGTATTACTTATGAATGGGCTAATGGCACAGAATCTGATAAAAAAACTACTTCATTTATTTTTGGTTGGAATGGTACTGTTAACGCTAGCGATTGGTTAATTAATAAAACTAATGAAACAAAAGAAAAATTAAGTGATACTTTAAATATTACTATTAGTAATGTTAATTATTTAGAAAAATTGGAATTTGATTTAACTACAGATGGAGGAAAATGGAAAGACGCTGCTAGCGCTAACTATGTTGTAGCACCTACATTAACTTTTGATACAAATAAATTAGTAAAAAAAGATGATGGCAATGGCACTTATGCATTAGATGTTAAATTTAGCTGGGGAACAGCATTTAACAGTAAAAACCCTTATATTTTTTATAATAGTGAAGATTTTGGCAATGATATCGCAAATGAAGCTAAAACACATATTAATAATTTAAAAGAGTATCTTACTGATGTTAAATTTATTTTAACAATCAAAGCTACAGCAAAGGCTAATACAACAGCGTAATAGAATATATTTATTTTTGATTTTTTTACACTTACTTTGAAAGGAGGGTTCGCCGATGAATAAAAACATTTTCTTATATTTGATGATTTTTTCTTCGCTTTCTTTATTTTCTATCGGTTTTTCCTCTTGGCAAATTATTGATCAAAACACAGAAAAATCCAATTCTGTAGTAATTGATGATGTTATCGCTGATGAAATTTTTGATATTTCGGATATTGGAATAACAGCTAGCTCAGAAATTGGTAAATTTACATATTACATTGATTCTACTAATGAAGATAAACAATATTACTTTTCATCAACAAATTTAACTTTCAATATTGTAGCGGATAAAACTAAAATGGAAGAATTAGAATATGATGATGAAAAACTATATTATTTAGAACTTGAAGTCTTTTATTATGATAATAATGGATGATGTGTGTAACATTTTTTTACTATTTAAGCTTCTTTAAAGTTGTAGTTAAATCCATACATTTTTATTATATTTAACTTTTACAATTATTCCTGAAAGGAGGTACCGTGAATGAATAAAAAAATTATTTCTTATTTGATGATTTTTTCTACGCTTTCTTTATTCTCTCTAGGTTTCTCCTCTTGGCAGATTGTCACCAAAGATGAATCTATTTCACCTTCGATTGATGGGGTTATTGCTGATGATATTTTTCATATTTCGGATGTAGGTGTATCTGTTGATTATGAAAAATATCCAGTTGAAAGTTTTTCTATTTATACAGAAGATGGGAATAAAGCTCTATATTCTTCAGATATTTTATTCACATTCATAGTGCAGAAAGATGTGATTGAAGATTATCCTTGTGATTATATAAAAGCATACTATTTGCAAGTTGATATGTATTATGATTATAATTCAAATTCAACTGATAAAATAGATATTTTCACATCTGAAGATTTAATTCAACAACCAAGTTATGCTTCTATTTATTTAAAAAACAATTCTAGTGCAAAATTTGAAACTGAAATTTTAAAAAATGATAAATATTTAGTGGAGTATAAAGACAATTCAAATTCTACTTATTATAGATATTCAATTACAACTTGTATTCCAATCAATTCATCAGATGAAAGTAGTATAAATAACATAGTTAAAAGAGATAATTACTCGAATTCAGTTCCAGTTATTGTAAAGTATAGTTTCTTTAATCCAACTAATTACTTTATTGATAACTTAGATATATTAAAAAATATACAAATAAAATTTATTTTATCTTTAAAAGAAAAAAACTAATTAAAGGAGAATACTTATGAAACATATAAAAATAAAGCATAAATACATTATATTTATATTATCTGCGCTATTTTTGGTATTCTCTATTATTAGCACTGAAGCAACGTGGTTTATTAAAACATATTCTGATTCAAATCAAAATTTAGTTAATGATGAAGACTCAAAAGGAACATCATATTGTAATGTTTATATTAAGTATGTTACTACGGAAATTGGTGAGGAATCTGAATTAGAATGGCCTTCTACTCCAGATGAAAGTAAAAAACAAAAGTTTTATCTTGATAATTTAACTGAATATCTAAATTGTGGTTACAAAAAAGGAGATCAAATTGGAAATTATTATTTTGCAAATAGTTCAATAAACAACGGATACATAACTAAGACATATAAACGAAAAGTATTTATTGGAAAAGAAAAAGGGTGGGAAAATATTAGTCGCAAGTATTATTATTATTATGTTATAGAAACAACAACAACTCAAACAGATATTTCGAGAGTTAAAAGTGATGTTGTTGAAAAAGAGTATTTTATAAAAAGCGGTAGCAGATTAAATAAACCTTCTTTAACACGAGAACAAGATAGCTACCACTATGTTTTTATGGGGTATTTAAAAGGGAATTCTGATGGTTCAAAAGTAATTGATGAATCTTTTGATTTTAATGAACCAATTACAAAAGATACATATATATTTGCAGAATGGGTTCAAATAGTTGAAGATTTTAATGATAGTAAAGAACATGCATTGACTAATTATATTAATAGCTTAACTACAAA
>CAZZGL010000032.1:0-14155 GCA_964654155.1 uncultured Staphylococcaceae bacterium
TTTTTTTAAAGTAAAAAAGGGCCAGAAACTTTTTTAGTTTCTTAACAGCCCCTTTAATTAACATTTATTGATAGTATTTATTCTATAACATAGGCTTTTGCAATGATAACTCTTGAAAGTGGTCTATCACTTGCGCCGGTTCTAACATTGGCAATTTTATCAACAACATCCATTCCATTTATTACCTTTCCAAATGCCGCATATTGACCATCAAGATAGGTGCCATCTTTATGCATTATAAAGAATTGGCTACCTCCAGAGTTGTAAGACATAGCTCTAGCCATAGATATAACACCTCTAACATGAGAAATAGTGTTGTTAATTCCATTAGCTTTAAATTCACCTTCAATTGTGTAACCAGGACCTCCGGTCCCATTTCCAATAGGGCAACCTCCTTGAATCATAAATCCTTTAATAACTCGATGAAAGGTTAATCCATCATAAAAGCCTTTTTTTACTAAATCAACAAAGTTTTGTGCGGTTTTAGGGGCTTGATTGAAATCTAATTCAATATCAATATCGCCAAATTCAACAATTTCTAATCTAACTATCATTTTAAATCTCCTTTTGAATATTATAACGGATTAGTGTATTAATTAATAGAATTTCATTGACTTAAAATTAAAAAGATTAGATAATATAAAAGGAATTAGGAAATATTGATAGACGATTCTATAAAGAGAGCTATGGTTTGGTGAAATATAGTTAGATAGTTTATTAGTCTCACTCCATATATATTTCTCGTTATCTGCGTTAAAGATATAATTAAGGTGTATGAAGCATTTCATAAACTAAGGTGGTACCGCGCGACTGCGTCCTTAGAACAGAAAGTGCTTTTTTTATTTTTTAGGAGGATAAAAACTATGGGTTATGATCATTTAGTAGTTGAAAAAAAGTGGCAAAAAGTATGGGAAGAGAGAAAACTTTATAAAACTGATGTTTATGATTTCTCAAAGCCTAAATATTATATTTTAGATATGTTTCCATATCCATCAGGACAAGGATTACATGTTGGTCATCCTGAAGGATATACCGCGACTGATGTTTTAGCAAGAATGAAGAGAATGCAAGGATTCAATGTTTTACATCCGATGGGTTGGGATGCATTTGGATTACCTGCAGAACAATACGCAATTAAGACTAATCAACATCCAGGTACATTTACTTATCAAAACATTGATAATTTCCGTAAACAAATTAAAATGTTAGGGTTTTCTTATGACTGGGATCGTGAGATAGCTACAACAGATCAAGATTATTATCATTGGACACAATGGATATTCTTAAATCTTTATGAACATGATTTAGCATATGTTTCTTATAAACCGGTTAACTTCTGTCCTGAACTAGGTACAGTTTTAGCAAATGAAGAAGTAATTGACGGCAAAAGTGAAGTTGGTGGATTCCCAGTTATTCGTAAACCGATGCGTCAATGGATGCTTAAAATCACCGCCTATGCTGATAGGTTATTAGAAGATTTAGAAGGCTTAGATTGGCCTACCTCCACACTTGAAATGCAACGTAACTGGATTGGAGCATCAAAAGGTGCAATTGTGAGATTTAATATTATTAATAGTGAAAAATACTTTGAAGTATTTACGACTCGAGTTGACACTCTTTTTGGTTGTTCTTATTGCTGCTTAGCACCAGAGCATCCATTAGTGGACTCTATTGTTAGTAATGAACAAAAAGAAGCGGTCGAATCTTATAAACAAAGATGCGCCTCTAAGAGCGATTTAGAAAGAACTGAATTGAATAAAGATAAAACTGGTGTATTTACTGGAGCTTACGCGATTAATCCAATTAATGGAGAAAGAGTTCCTATTTGGGTTGCGGATTATGTTTTAGCAAGTTATGGTACTGGTGCGGTTATGGCAGTTCCTGCTCACGATGATCGTGATTACGAATTTGCTAAGAAATATGATTTACCAATTCATCAAGTATTAGACGGTGATGTTTCATCTAATGCATTTACCGGTGATAGTAAACATATAAATTCATCATTCATTAATGGATTATATATTGCTGAAGCAAAAGAAAAAGTAATTGAATATCTTGAAACCATAAAAGCGGGTTATAGCAAGAAAAACTATAAGTTAAGAGATTGGTTGTTCTCAAGACAACGTTATTGGGGTGAACCAATACCAGTATTACATAAAAAAGATGGCACAATTGTTCCAGTAAGTAAGGATTCATTACCACTTGTTTTACCTGAATTAAAAGAATATAAACCTTCAGGTACAGGAGAATCACCATTAATTCATGCGACTGAATGGTTGAATGTAAATGTTGATGGTGAAGAATATACTCGTGAAACAAATACAATGCCTCAATGGGCGGGTTCTTGTTGGTATTATATTAGATACATTGATCCTCATAATAAAAATGCAATCGCAGATAAAAAATTATTGGACCACTGGTTACCTGTAGACCTTTATGTAGGTGGAGCAGAACATGCTGTACTTCATTTATTGTATGCTAGATTCTGGCATAAATTCTTATATGATATTGGAGTAGTTTCTTGTAAAGAACCATTTAAAAAGTTATATCACCAAGGAATGATTTTAGGTGAAAATGGCGAAAAGATGTCTAAATCTAGAGGAAATGTCGTTAATCCAGATGAAGTAGTTTATAAATATGGTGCGGATACTTTAAGAATGTACGAAATGTTTATGGGACCATTAGAAGCGTCTCTTCCATGGAGCAATTCGGGATTAGATGGTACAAGGCGTTTCTTAGATCGCGTTTATCGATTATTTAGTGAAGAACCATTTATTTCTAAGATTAGTGATGTTAATGACGGAAGCTTAGATTATGCATATAACGCAATGATTAAAAAAGTTACTGAAGATTTTGAAAATTTACAATTTAATACCGCAATTTCGGCAATGATGATTTTTATTAACGAAGTGTACAAAGCAAACAGTATTTATAAAGGATATTTAGAAGGATTCTTAAAACCATTCGCGTGTATTGCTCCTCATTTAGGTGAAGAAATATGGGCACTTATGGGTCATGATAATGTTATTGATTATGAACCATGGCCAACATTTGATGAAAGCAAGTTAGTTAAACAAGAAGTGCAAATGGCTATTCAAGTTAATGGAAAATTAAGATCGACAATTAATATTCATTTAGATGCCACTCAAGAAGAAGTGGAAAATCTTTCCTTGAAAGATCCAACTGTTATACGCCATTTAGAAGGTAAAACAATAAGAAAGATTATTGTTGTAAAAAACAAAATTTGCAATATTGTCGCTAATTAATGACAAAATCAATCATATTTAATCATCCATAATGTTTATGGGTGATTTTTTTATGATTCAAGTGCAAGTTTTTGATGAAGAAAATGAAAGTGATTTGGTTTATGAAGTTAATAAGTTTTTAAAAACAATCGATGATAATTTATTACTTGATATTAAATATTCAATATCGACTTTTGTAACTGCTTCTAATGAACAAGTTTATTGTTATAGTGCTTTAATCGTTTATAAAGTTGTGGTAAAATAATCGTGTATCTTTTAAAGGAAATATGATTGTTTAAAAAAAGATATTAATTATTTTTATTAAAGATTTATTCGTAGGAGATGAAGTTTATGGAAATTAATAAAGTATTAGCAAATGAGTTTAGTATTAGCGTAGAACAAGTGAATTCTGTATTGACATTGCTTGAGGAAGGAAATACTATTCCATTTATTGCTCGTTATCGTAAAGAAGTAACCGGCGGTTTAGATGATGAACTATTAAGAGATTTAAATGATCGTTTAACATATCTTTTAAATCTTGAAGATCGTCGTAAAACGATTTTAAAATCAATTGAAGAACAAGGGAAGCTAACTCCTGAATTAGAAGCGCAAATAAATGATGCCAAAACAATGACAGAACTTGAGGATTTGTATCGTCCTTATAAGCCTAAAAAGAAAACAAGAGCTAGTATTGCTAAAGAAAAAGGACTTGAACCTCTTGCTAATTTTATTTTAGAACAAGATGCATCTAAATATTCTTTACTAGATTTCGCAAGCACATTTATTTCTGAAGAAAAGAAGGTTAATAGTGCTGAGGAAGCAATTGCGGGAGCTCAAGATATCATTGCAGAAATGATTTCAGATGATCCGGATTATCGTCGTTATGCTAGATTTTTATTTGAAACATTTGGAAAGATTATCACAAAAGAAAATATTAGAGATGAAAAAGGTATCTTTGATATGTATAAAGATTACCAAGAGTCAATTAATAAAATTGCTTCTCATAGAGTCTTAGCAATTAATCGTGGGGAAGCTCAAAAAGCTTTAAAAGTTTCTTTAGAGGTACCTGATGAAGATATTATTCGTCATATTTCTAAAAAAATTATTAAGAATGATTCTCCATTTGCTGATAATTTGAATTTTGCTATTGAAGATGGTTATAGAAGATTAATTAGACCTTCTTTAGAAACAGAAATTAGAAATGCTTTAACTGAAAAAGCTGAAGAGGCATCGATGGTTGTTTTTAAAGAAAACTTAGAACAAGTTTTATTAGTAGCGCCGATTAAAGGTAAAGTTGTTATTGGATATGACCCAGGATACGCTCACGGATGTAAGATTGCCGTTGTTGATGCTACTGGTAAAGTTTTGGATACCACCGTTATTTATCCAACTCCACCACGTAATCAAATTGATTCCGCAAAAGCTATTTTGGGTAAATTAATTGTTAAACATAACGCTGATATTATTGCGATTGGTAATGGTACTGCAAGTAGAGAATCGGAAGTCTTTGTCCGTGATTTATTAAATGAACTTCAATTGAAACATCCATGCTCATTTGTAATTGTTAATGAGGCTGGTGCTTCAATTTATAGTGCGTCTAAACTTGCCGCAAAAGAATTTCCTGATTATGATGCTAATTTAAGAAGTGCGGTTAGTATTGCAAGACGTTTACAAGATCCTCTTGCTGAGTTAGTTAAAATTACTCCTGAATCAATAGGTGTAGGTCAATATCAACATGATATGAATCAAAAACGCTTAAAAGAAGTTTTAGGTGGGGTTGTTGAGTATTGTGTTAACAATGTTGGTGTTGATGTTAATAGTGCCTCTCCTTCATTACTTGAATATGTTTCTGGTGTTTCTTCATCTATTGCCGCGAATATTGTTGCTTATAGAGAAGAAAATGGTGAATTTAAGTCACGGGCTGATTTGCTTTCTGTACCAAAATTAGGACCAAAAGCCTATGAACAATGTGCAGGTTTCTTAAGAGTTAGAGATGGAAATCCGTTAGATAATACTGGAGTTCACCCAGAATCATATGATATCGCTGAGAGTTTATTAAAACATTTAGGATTTACTTTAAAAGATATCAATAATAATGATTTAAAAGATGCCTTAGAACATTTAGATGATTTGTCTTCTTTAGCAGAAAAACTTAATGTTGGTGAACCGACTTTAAAAGATATTATTGAAGAGCTTAAAAAGCCAGGTCGTGATCCTCGTGATGAAGCAGAAGGACCAATTCTTAGAAGTGATGTCATGGCTATTGAAGATTTAAAAGAAGGCATGATATTAAAAGGAACAGTTAGAAATATTATGGACTTTGGTGTCTTTGTTGATATTGGTGTTCATCAAGATGGATTAGTTCATATTTCTGAATTAGCGGATCGTTTTGTTAAACATCCTCTTGACATTGTAAGTGTTAATGACATTGTTACTGTAAAGGTTATTGGTGTCGATGTAACAAAGCATCGGATATCTTTATCTATTAAGCAAGCAAAATAAGAATTATATAGATAATATTACAAACAACTAATATAGTGAATCTGGTTTTAAGGATTCACTTTGTTGTTAATGTAAGGAGGTAATACTAATGCTTTGGCTAGTTGCATCATTTATGTCCGCGCTTTTTGCGGGTATAACTTCTATATTTGCTAAATGTGGTATTAAAAAAACTGATTCTGATTTAGTAACTGCAGTACGAACGGTTGTTGTATTTCTATTTTCTTTAATAATGGTATTAGTGGCCAATTCATTTATAACTGTTAAAGATATTGAAATTAAAACATGGATTTTTTTGATTTTATCAGGAATTGCAACCGGAATATCTTGGATTTGCTATTATAAAGCTCTTTCTCTAGGCGATGTAAATAAAGTAATACCAATTGATAAATCAAGTACGATAATTACAATATTATTAGCAATTATATTCTTTCATGAAACATCCAATATAGTTATTAAATTAGTAGCGACATTATTATTATCGATTGGGATTTATTTGATGATAGAAAAAAAGCAAGATGATCAAAATAAAAAGAAAAATAAAAAATGGATGATATATGCTTTTTTATCAGCGGTTTTTGCATCATTAACATCGATATTTGCTAAGGTAGGTATTGATGGTGTTGAATCAAATTTAGGAACAGCAATTAGAACTATGGTAGTTCTGTTTATATCATGGGGAATTGTTTTTGCAAAAGGAAAACAAAAAGATATTAAAAGCATTCAAAAAAAGGACTGGTTATTTATTTGCCTATCAGGAGTAGCTACTGGAATATCATGGTTATGTTATTATTACGCATTACAAAAAGGTGTTGTCAGTGTCGTAGTTTCAATCGATAAGCTTAGTATTGTTATAACGATACTATTTTCCTATTTTATTTTAAAAGAAAAGCTTTCTTTAAAAGCCGCAATTGGGTTGATATTGATGGTTATTGGTATTTTATTAATGGTAATTTATTAAATATTTCAACATTTAAATATGGCATTACTGTATATTTATTTATAAATAAACTTTCTTATTTTTTCCTTCATCGCCAGAAGACAGGATTTATAGCACAATTATAAATGGGCTGTTAAGAAACTTAAATATTAGTAAATGTTTATTTAGAAAGAAAAAGTATTTATAAGATTGCTTTGCAGTGTGGAAAGTAGTTTAATATTTCTTTTGCTGAGAGATTGTTATTTAATTAATAACATATACAAAAATAAGTTGTTTTATCTGGAGGTACCTTATATGAAAAAATTAGTATATATTGATGCATGTATAAGAGATGAAGATTCAAGAACAAAAAGAATTGCTTCACCTATTATTAAAGAATTAAAAAGAAAATATGATGTTATTACTTTTGTTATTAATGATTTGAATTTAAGTATTATTCAAAAAGAATTAATTAATAAAAGATTAAATGGTGATATTCCAAGTTATATTATAAGCTGGGCGGAAACAATAAGAGATGCTGAAAGAATTGTTATTTCCGCTCCATTTTGGGATATGTCAATTCCTTCTTCCTTAAAAGTATTTATTGAACTTTGCTCAATTCTTAATATTACATTTAGATCAAATAGTAAAACTTGTTATGGTAATTGTAAATCTGAAAAATTACTATATATTACAACAAGAGGAATGGATATTACAACAAGAGATAAATTAGATCAAGGTACTTCGTATTTTGAAGCCTTATCTTATCTTTGGGGGTTAGGAGAAGTTTTAGTTGTATCCGCACAAAATATGGATTATGTTTCATCAATAGAAATTGAAAATAAAATTAATAAAGCAATAGAAGATGGATTAAATATATGTAAAGAATTTTAATGATATTTATTTCAAATTCGACATTGTTTTTATCTATAATGTAAGCTAAATAAGCGATCGTTTTAATCGAGTGTATGAAAAAAGTTTATTAAAGAATATAAATAATGAGTAATTGAAAGAGTTTCTTTATAATTAAATCATGAAAAGTTAGTTAATTTTTAATGAAAGAATATACTAAGATACAGTGATATTAATATACGAAAGTGTTTTAGAAAAATGTGTGATGAGAAGATATAAGTAAAATAAATAAAATATATTTATTACAACTTACATATAATCTAGTGGTGATTTTTATGAAATATTTTATTTATGGGGTTAAAGGTGTTGGGAATGCCGCAGTTGCTTCGATACTAAAAGATGAGGGTAATCTTGTAGAAGGAGTGGATGTCGATAAGTATATTTTCACAGAAAAAGAATTGCGATTGAAAAATATTTTCATTCATCCATTTGATTATAATAATTTTACAAATGATTATATTTATATTGTTGGACATGATTTTATTAATACTTCAGTAATTAAGAATTTAATTGCTAAAAAATATCGTGTATATGAATATAATAATTTTATTGCAGAATATATAAAAAATAAAAAAAGTGTTGCTATATGTGGAACTCATGGAAAGACAACAACAACGGGTATGTTAGCAAAAGCATTAGAAGACAATAATATTTCTTATTTAATTGGCGATGGAACTGGAAAAGGTAATAAAGATTCAGAATTGTTTATCTTTGAAGCTTGCGAATATAAAGATCATTTTTTAGTATATAAGCCAAATTCAATTATCATAACAAATATTGATTATGACCATGTTGATTACTTTTTAACTAAAGAGCAATATATAGAATCATTTAATAAATTTGCAAATAATGCAGAAGTAGTTTTTATAAATTATAAAGATTATCATAAAATCAAACATCCACATATTGTTACTTATGGATTTGATAAAAATGCCGATTGTGTATGTCTTAACTATGTTCAAAATGAAAATGGAATAAGTGGAATTATAAAATGTAAAGAGAAAACATTAGATTTCAACTTACCTATATATGGTAAACATAATTTAGAGCATATCTTAGGAATAATAAGTTTTTTAGACTATCATGGGTATAATCTTGAATTAGCAATTAAAAAATTGGTAAATTTTACCGGTGTAAAAAGACGAATGGTGCGAACTATAATTAACGATGATGTGTTTATTGACGACTATGCGCACCATCCTAATGAAATAATAGCGTCTATTAATTCAGTTAGGGCGATGTATCCTAGTCATAAAGTTATAGTCTTCTTTAAACCTGATCGCTATAGTCGTCTGATAAAATTTAAAGATGACTTTGTAACTTCTCTTAAATGTGGTGATCAAAGCTTTGTTTTACCACTTTATGAATCTGTTTCTAGGTATCACGATAGTCGTATTTTATGTAATCAAGAATCAATATTTTACTTAGAAAATGTAAATGATATTGATAACTATGAATTTCCTTCAGATAAACTTGTTTTCTTAATGATGAGCTCCAAAGATATGTCATCTTTAATGAAAGCTATTGTAAAAAAACGTGAAAGCGAAGATTGACAGTGAAAATATTTTCATTTAAAATGAAGATGTCGCGTAGATACCTAAACTTTTAAATAAAAAGGAGGGTATTAAATGCGGATGAAAATGTTGGCTTTTGGCTTCGGGGTAATTACCGGAGCGGCCTTAATAGTAGCAATTCCTTGTGTAAAAGATTTAACAAGTTCAATGTTTAATAAGGCTGACCGAGAAATCCATGCGGCTAAAAAAGTGCTGTTAAAAAAAGGTCGTTCTTTAAAGGAAGATGTCATAGATGCGGCAAGTGAAATCACCGAAGATATTATGGATTTAACAGATACGATTATTGTTGAAATGAGTGAAATTGATCTTAAAGGATTATCTCCTTCCGCCAAGCGGGCATTCAACAAAATGAAAACGCATGTTATAACTTTAAAAAATGAACTTTTAAAGTAGCATTCATTCATCTTTAAGCGCGACTAGGCGCTTATTTTTATTTAATGGAGGAGAGAACAAAATGAAAAACACAAAGGATAGAGTTACAATTTATGAAGTAGCAAGAGCTAGTGGTGTTTCTCTTGCCACAGTGTCGCGGGTTATTAATAAAAAGGGAAATGTTACTGAAGAAACAAGAAAAAAGGTTGAAGAAACAATAGTGCGTTTAGGCTATAAACCTTCTGCAGTTGCGCAAGCATTAGCTACATCAAAGTCTACAAATATAGGTATTGTTATTCCATCAGCAAATTATGTGTATATATCCAATATGTTAAATGGAATTACTGATGCCGCTAAAAAGTATGGATATAGCTTAACTTTATTTGTTACTTCACATTCACGAACTGATGCATTAGAGGTTGTTGAAAGAGTTATTACTTCTCATGTTGATGGAGCAATTATATTTGATGATGAATTGGATATTGATGATGTTAATGAAATATCTTCTTATTCTGTTCCTGTAATTGCGGTTAATAATAATATTATTGGTGAAAAAGCTGGATCTATAAGCTTTGGATATGAACATAAAATAAAATCTATCATTCATGATTATTTTAAAAATGGTGATAAGACAATGTATTTCTTACACGCACATAACTGTGGTCGACTTTTGGATAGAATTGAAAAAGCATTTATTAATGTTCATCTTGAAGAAAATAGAACTTATGGTCTTTTATCATGTGATGATTCTTATAATAGAACCTATAGTGATTTCTTAGAATTCTTTAAAAATACGAAGAAAGGTTACTTCTTGGCGTATCGTGATTCACTAGCCGCAGCAATTACAAATGCCGCAATTGATTCTGGTCTTAGAGTTCCAGAAGATGTTGAAGTTTTATCAATAATTGGTACTAAATACGCCGCAATAACTAGACCACAAATATCTTGTATGCATATTGATATGTATGAAGTCGGAAAGAAAGCCATGTTAATGTTAACTTCATTATTAAATGGTTCATTAGAAGAAAAACAATATAAATTTGAATCGAATTTCCAAAAAAGAAAATCGACAATATAGTTAATTAAATTAAGACTATTGGTGAGAATAAATCGATAGTCTTTTTTTATTTTGACATGAAAATTAATGCTGATTTATATATACAAAAAATAGGTACTTTGTTAATATGAAAAATATCAATGAAGGAAATTTGATCCTCAATGATTAAGGTTTATAAGGAAAGGAAAATTATAGAGTTACTCATTTATTTGATAAAGCTCATAATATTGGATTAATCGTATATGAATATTAATGATAGAAAAAGAAATTATCGATATTTTATGGGGCTTAGTGCATGGGAAATAGGTTGTGACGATAATACTATTAGACCAATTGTTGTTAATGATGGACCACTAGGATTAAGAAAACCGGCAATTAATGATTTTGAAAATCAAGGAGATGTTTTAGAAACTGTTTGTTTATTATCACCGAGCGCTCTTGCAGCTTCATTTAGCAAACAAGTTTGTTATGAAAATGGACGCTTTTTAGCGTTAGATTGTTTAAGCAAAGATGTTGATGTTATTCTTGCTCCTGGAATTAATATTAAAAGAAATGCTTTATGTGGAAGAAACTTTGAATATTTTAGTGAAGATCCATTTTTAACAGGAATTCTTGCTAGTCAATATATTTTAGGATTAGAAGAAAATGGAGGAGCGGCCTGTGTTAAGCATTATGCCGCGAATAATCAAGAAGCGTATCGGTTAACTAATTCAAGTGAATTATCTTTACGAGCATTAAATGAAATCTATTTACGGGCTTTTGCCTATGTTATTGAACATGCTTCTCCAAGTTTATTGATGACATCATATAATAGAATAAACGGAGTGTTTGTAAATGAATCACCTTATATGATTCAAAAGAAATTAAGACAAGATTTTAAATATGAAGGTTTAATTGTTAGTGACTGGACTGGAGTTGTTCATAAAGGAAAGACAATTAAAACAGGTCTAGATGTTGAAATGCCTGTTTCCAAGAGAACGCCAGAATTTATTGATCAATTCTATGGTATTGATTTTGATGATGAAGATATTTTAAAACGGAGAGAAGAAGTAATTAAAGGAGTAAAAAAGCTTGCTCTTAAAGAACGAAAGAAAATCGAATACGATTTTGATTTAGTACATTCTTCATCAATTAAACTTGCAGAAGAAAGCTTTGTTTTATTAAAAAATGAAAATAATTATTTGCCATTTAAAAAAGATAAAAAAGCTCTTGTTATTGGTTATTTTGCTTCTCATCCACGTTTTGTAGGTGGAGGAAGTGCATGGGTTAAAACTCATCAAACAATTAGCTATTTAGATGCTTTAAAAAAGAGCAATATTCCTTTTGATTTTATTGAAGGATACGATATTGATAAATATCTTTTAGATGAAGTATCTTTGATTGATAAATTTAAACAATATGAACAAATTCTTGTATTTGTTGGACAATACGAATCTGATGAATATGAAGGATGGGATAGAAGTGGACTTTCTTTATATAAGGAACAATTACAATTACTTGATTTCTTAAATAAAAATCATATTAATTATGCAAGTGTAGTTGTTACCGGTTCGGTTGTGGATATTTCACCTTTAAAAGAAAATTCTTCTTCGATAATTATAGGTTATCTTTCTGGAGAAGGAATGTATGAAGCTTTACGCAATACTATCTATGGCGATAATAATCCATCTGGAAGATTACCAGAAACTTGGATTGCTACATTAGATGCTAATCCTATATATAAGGAATTAGTAAAAAATAATGTTTATTATAGTTATTATGATGATGATATTTATGTTGGTTACCGTTATTATGATAAGTTAGAAAATAAATCACTAATTAATTATGAATTTGGTGAAGGATTATCTTATTCTACTTTTAGCTATGATGATTTTGAAATAGATTATGATGGAAAAGATGTAAATATTTCATTGACTATTCATAATTTATCAAATCTTGATGGAAAGGATGTTATTCAAATTTATGTTGGAAAGAAAGATTCAACAATTTATCGACCAATAAAAGAATTAAAAACAATCGAAAAAGTATTGATAAATGGTAATTCTAAACAAAGATTAACTATTTCTATTCCTTATAATGATTTAGCATCTTATGATATAGAATCAGATTTGTTTAAAGTTGAAAAAGGAATATATCAAATTTACATAGCTAAGAGCACAAAAGAAATTATTTATTATAGTGATGTTGAAATAAATGGGGATGAATTAATTGAAAATAAAGAACCTCCACATTTAGAAAGAAAAGAAGATCCTATTGAATTTGATATTACAACACCTGTAGAAATAGCTTTAAATGATGATAAATTTATTCAATTAATAAAAGAAAGAAATCCTTCTCTAGATGTTAGAGAGTTCTTTAATAATCATGCTTGGATGTTAAAAGAACCAATTAAAAACATTACTTTTAATGCTGAATTGAATATTGATTTTTTCTTGCTTCAAAAATACTATAAATAATATGTAGAGGAGATTTTAAAAAATGAGAAGAAATAAAAAAGTTTTATGCACATTATCACTTTTGCTTACATCTGTTCTTTTAGGATGTGGTAAGACTGGAACAACATCTTATCCAGAGGATTATTTTGGAACTGTAAAATTCGACAATTTACAAATTCATGACAATGATTTCGATGGAGTAAAGATTAGACCATTATTATCAAAACCTAATGAAGCTAAAGATGAAGTGTTTACCTATACGATTGAAGATAATTCAATATGTGAAATTGTTGATGATAGAGTATATTTCATTAGTTCTGGAACTACTAAAGTTACTGCAACTAGTGATCATTTAAAGGGAACATTTAAAGTTTATTCTTATGATAATTTTTACGCAAATCATAGTGAATCAGCTTGGTTTACTGGTCAAGCAAAGAGCAGATGCTCAACAGTTAAATCAAAACTTTCAGAAGATACAACTTTATTCGTTGGTGATTCATTTTTCCAATTCTGGGCGGAAAAAACTAATATAAATGAAAGTTTTGCAGATGCTTTTAAAGGTTATACTGAAAATGCCTTAAATATTGGTATAAGTATGGCAACAACCCATCACTGGAGATGTATACAAAATAAAATTTACTCTGAAACTACAGTTGAACCTAAAAATATTGTTTTAAATATTGGTATTAACAATGTTGATGATATGAGTGAAGGTGGGAAAACTTGCGCTCGTAATATTCAATTATTAATTGAAGATTACTTAGAGTACTATCCAAATACTAATATTTATTATTTTTCAATCACAAGATGTTCAGGTACATTTGCTTCACAATGGGAAAACCATTCTGCAAGTAATGAAATTATGAAAGAATATTGTGAAAGTACCGATCGTGTTCATTATTTAGATGTTATGGAAAAATATGGAGAAGATTATGCTTTATATGAACAAGATGGATTGCATCCAAATCAAGATGGTTATAACTTCTTTAAACAATTAATCTTAGATAATGTTCCAATGGTAAAAGATAAGATTTAAACAATTTAGTTAAAATATTGACTGCTCTTAAAGGGGCAGTTTTTTTAAATCAAGGCGCTCTAAAGTTTTGTAGGGAAGGGCTTGATATCCTCTAAAGTTTTGTAGG
>CAZZGL010000033.1:0-14059 GCA_964654155.1 uncultured Staphylococcaceae bacterium
TGTTATTTTTATATGTTGATTTTTTGATAACAGATTTGTTAAAACTCTTTGTGATGCGATATTGAGGTTTTAGGAAAAAATAATATATTTAATTGAATTAAGGAGTATTAAGGTATAGACTAAATATTGTTAAGAAATATTTTTTATATAGTAAGAAAATTTTTTAACCTATTTTTTTGTATATTATTTTTATAAGTGGTAAGGCTTATATGCAAACATTTATTAGCAAATAATGTTTCACTATCGGATATAATGCAAGTGGATATATTGATGATAATTGGATTAATAGAAATGTTAAAATAAATTTAGTTGTTAGTAAGTTGGCTATCAGTTATTAGTGGAAGGACATGATGAATAATGAAAATAATTAATCTATCGAAGACATTTGAGTCTAAAAATGGTATTAAAAAAGTTGCCATTAGCAATTTAACATTTGATTTACCTAATAAAGGATTAATTTCTATTATTGGTCATTCTGGAAGTGGAAAATCCACACTTTTAAATATTATTGGCGGATTAGAAAAGCCAACATCTGGTGATATTATTATTAATACTCCAATGTCATCATGGAGTGAAAATGATATTATTCAATATAGAAGAAATACAGTTTCGTTTATTTTTCAAGAATTTAATTTATTTGATAATATGACGATTAAAGAAAATTTATCATTAGCGGTTTTGCTAAATGAAAATAACTATGATCAAAATTATATTGATGAGTTGTTAGTAAAATTTGATCTTCCAAAAGATATTATTAATAAGTATCCTTCTGAGGTTTCCATTGGTCAAAGACAAAGATTAGCTTTAATACGGGCGATTATAAAAAAAGCTAATATATATTTAATTGATGAGCCAACTGGATCTCTTGATGAAAAAATATCAAAGCAAATAATGGAATACATAAAAGAGATATCTAAAGAATCGCTTGTTATTATGGTAACTCATGAAAAAGATTTAGTTGAAGCGTATTCTGATAGGATTATCGAATTGGAAGATGGAAAGATTATTAGTGATAGAAATATCACTTGTATAGAAGAAAATGGTGGAGATATTAACTTAAATAAAAGAAAATTAAGCTTTAAACCATTGATGTTAATAATAAAATCAAATTTTAGACAGAATAAAAGTAAATTAAGAAAAATGGCATCTATTTTAACAGTGGTTTTCTTTTTATTTTCTTTTTTATTTGTTTTACTAGAAAATCCAATAAGTGAACTTCGATATAATTCATTCAAATCGGTGTCTAATGTTGTTTCAATAACTAAAAGCGGACATGGAAATGAAAAACATATATCACAAAAAGACTATTTAAATTTTAATGATAATTATAATCAAAAAGCTTTACCTGTTTTTTGCATCAGTAATTCTCCTTATGACAATATTTTAAGAACTAACTTTAGAATATATAATAAAACCGTTTCTATTGGAGATAGAAATCTTTATTTTGGTTCTAATTTTTCTTCTTATTATTCAATTTTTTTCGATTTGAAACCTCAAGATTATGGATTTGAATTAGTTTATGGAAGACTACCACAAGCTATTGATGAAATTGTTATAACACTTTATCAATATGAAAGGTATGCTTACATGTATTCTAACATCAATGAATTTAAAGATGTTAACAAATTAGATTTAACTTTGGAATTAGATATTAGAGGTTCAATTCCTCCTGAAACGCCATTAAAGATTGTCGGAATAGTTGATACAAATCATCATAAGTCAAATTATGGAGAGTTTGTAAAAGATTTTAATGAAAATGATTTATTAGATTCAAAAAAATCTTATATCTATAGTTGTTGGCAAAATGAAAAAGAATTAATTCATAACTTAATCTTTTTTGACACATCTTTTTTTGAAATTGTTTTTAAATCCTATGGAATAACAATGTGGTTTTATAATGAGAATATAGAATATGAGTTAGAGGAGAATGCAGTATTAACTAGTAACTACAAACAGGCAGGAACATTTATAAAATATTTTGATGGAGTTGAAAGAGAAACATTAAATGATAATGAGATTATTATTGATGATAGAATGATTAATCTTCCTAATTATTCGTTGACTAGCAATGTAGATGACTTGAATTTAAATAAAAATGGGTATCGTTCTTTAATATATAAAGAAGCTTATAAATATTCAGTTGAACATTATGAGGATTCGTTAATTAAAGATAATTTTACAAACGCAGAAGAATATGCAAAATACATTATGAATAATAGAATTAATATCTATGATGAAGAACATAATTATGCATTTTTTCTAAAGCAATTTTGGAATAATAATTTTGAAAATATAGCTAATAAATTTAAAAATAAGAAATTTGTATGTAAAAATAAATTCGGTGATGAAGAATTTGAAATAGTTGGAATAAAGGTAACTGAAGATATTAATTTTTATAATACCTATTATGGAAAAAGATTATATTTGAGTGAAAACAGAGTTCAAGAATTGATTTCTAAACAAGAATATAGTGAGCAGTATGATGAAATATATAACTATTTGTTAGTCGCATTAAGTTCAACTGATAAAGATAATACTGACTTTTTAAAGATGATTAATACAGAAAATGGTGCTTTTGAAAGTTATAATACGCCTTATATGAATGATATTAATAATCAATTAGATATCTTTAGTACCCTAAGAACAATTGCGATATGTTTTATACCAATTTTATTAGTTTTTATTGCGGTTTATGTTTACCATAATTGTTCTATAATGGTTAATAATAATAGGCAAAAAGATAATATGCTAGAAACTCTAGGGTTGAGCAAAAGAAATATAATATTAACATATTTAGTACAGAACACCTTTATTGCTTTAATTAGTGAAATTATTGGAATAGTATTATTGTTTATACTAAAGAAAGTTATATCAGTACTTTTTATTAACGTTTATGCTCCTGAAGCGGTAGTGATGAATTGCGTTAGTTATGGCTTTAATATTATTTTGATTGTATTAGTCATTTATTTGTTAATTAATATAGCAATGACATATGTTTCTCTTAAAAAGAACAGAAAAGTTAAAACGATTCAAATATATCGTAAAGATTAAGGTGAAAGTATGAGTAATAATTGTTTGATAAGTATTAAGAATTTAAAAAAAGAGTACATTTCTGGTGGGATTCATACCCAAGCATTAAATGATATTTCTTTTGAATTACCTTCATTGGGACTTATTGGTATTAATGGTAAATCTAGCTCTGGAAAAACAACTTTATTACAAATTTTAGCGGGTTTCCTACCATTTGATAATGGAAATGTTTTTATATTTAATGAGAATATATCTAAATGGAAAAATGAGCAATTTGATAGTTATCGACAAAATGACATCTCATACGTATTTCAAGATTTTAATTTGATTGATTCGCTTACTGTATATGAAAATATATGTCTTTCTTTGGATGCAATTGGAAAAAATATTACAAAAGAAGAAGTAGAAAAAGTTTTAAACGAATTAGAATTATGTGGAATAACAGATAAATATCCATATGAATTATCGGGTGGAGAAAGACAAAGAGTTGCAGTTGCCGGAGCATTAGTTAAAAAACCTAAAATTATCTTTGCTGATGAACCAACAGCCTCACTTGATTATGATAATGGAAAGAAAATGATGGAGATATTTAAAAAAATATCGAAATATTATTTAGTGATAATTGTCACGCATGAAACTGAATTTGCTAATGAATTTTGTGATCGGGTTATTACTTTAGAAAATGGAAAAATAATCAGCGATATTTGTAAAAAAGAAGAAATAACACAAATTGACATCGTTAAAACAATAAATAAAAGTAGAATTAATTTTAAATCGTGTTTAAAAATGGCAATCTATGGATTAAAACAAAGAAATAAAAGAATAATATTATCCGTTCTTATTAATGGCTTATTATTTGGTAGCACTTGTGTGTTTTCAAGTTTATATTTTAATAATGAAACAGAAATGATTTATAACAAATTGAATAACAATGTTATTATTATTTCAAATGGCGTTTATGGATATGATGATATTAAGATAGAAAAATTAGAGCAAAGGCTAATTGATTTTAATTATTCTTTTGGAGAAAAAGGACTATCATTTAAATTACATGAAAAATGTGATTATAATTATGTTAATGAGTTTCTTAATAAAGATAATTTAGGCAGATATTATTTTACGAATACTATTAATGGATATGTGATTTGCGATGATAGTTTTTTAGATTTAGGTTTATCAATTGTTGAAGGAAAGTTTCCAACAGAAGAAAATGAAGTTATGATTAGCAAATATACATTTGATGATTTTAAAATGTTTGGATTTGAAAATTATAATGTTAATAAAGATCTTTATGAATTAATTAATATAGATGGTTTTGAAGATATTGAAGGAAAATGTATATATCAAAATGAATATAAATTTAAGATTGTTGGCGTTGTTGATACTAAAATGGAGAAAAAACGTTATGAAAAATTAATTTCATTTTATTATGATTTTTATTTTAGAGGTAAGATGCCGGATTTTAGTCTTAGTAAAAAGGAACTTCAAATTTACAAAGAAGAACTAATAGAAGAATTGGAGTATGGAATTCATAATAGGTTATTTATTAATGAAAATCATCCGTATTTTCAAAAATTAGTCGATAAAACAGTTGATTCTATATTTGTTTCTTTAAAGAATGTTCCTTCTTATAAAAGAAAAAAATTATTAGATGATTTCTTTTATTATGATTATGAATCACCTTATGAAAATGGTGTGTTATCTAATAAGGAACAAAATGAATTAGGAAAAATATATACATTAAATAGAATTAGCATTGGTAGATATAAGGAATTTATTGTTATTGCTAAACCTTTTTTAATTGGAATATTGGTTGCATTTGCTCTGATTTCTATAGTGTTTTCTTGTAGCGATATTAAATTGTTATTAGCGGATCAAAAATGGCAATTAGGAGTTATTAGAAGTAAAGGATATAATCGGAAAGACATATTTTTAATTCTATTAATGCAACCTATTTTAGTTATGATATTTAGTTGTTTCAGCGTAATACTTTGTACAATATTGTTTTCTTTCTTTGCAAATTCTATTTTTAAAAGCATGCTGCTTTTTACTATATCTATTTTTAGTATAAATATAAGCATTGTTTTATTATTTGTTCTAGGTAATTTATTCCTTTCTTTAATGTCATCAAGTATTTTAATTTATAAAATCATTAAAGCTCCTATTAGCGATTTATTATTAAAAACCCCAGAAAGTTACTAAGAAAAAAGTTTAAAAAATATATTCAATGATATTTATATTGTTTTGTTTTTAGGTTAAAATAAAACATTAAGGAGTTGGTTTTTATGAGTAAAAGAGAAATAGTAATTAAAGGAGCACGTGAAAATAATTTAAAGAATGTATCTTTAACAATACCTAAAGATGCATTTATTGTTTTTACAGGGTTATCTGGCTCAGGCAAGTCTACTTTAGCCTTTGATACAATCTTTAATGAAGGTCAACGTCGTTTTGTAGAATCGTTAAGTAGTTATGCAAGAATGTTTTTAGGCAGTTTTGAAAAGCCAGATGTTGATTCTATTGAAGGTCTTTCTCCGGCAATTTCTATTGATCAAAAAACCACATCACATAATCCGCGTTCTACAGTAGGAACTGTTACAGAAATATACGATTATTTAAGACTTTTATATGCGAGAATAGGTGTTCCATATTGTCCGATTCATAATCAACGTATTGAGGCTTTTACAACTAGACAAATTGTTGATTTTATTTATCAAAACCCACATAATAGCCGGCTTCAAATATTATCACCGATAATTAAACAAGAAAAAGGAACACATAAAGAAACATTAGCAAAATTAACGCAACAAGGTTTTGAAAGAGTAAGAGTAGATGGAGAACTTTATCGTCTTGAAGAAGTTCCTCCATTAGAAAAAAATAAAAAACACACAATTGATATTGTTATTGATAGAATTATTTTAAAAGATGAATCTAGAAGTCGTATTTATGATGCAATTGAATTGGCTTTAGATTGGGCGCATGGATATGTTGTTGTTTTATGTGGAGATAAAGAAAGATTATTTAGTGAACATCATTCTTGTCCAGAATGTGGCTTTTCTGTACCAAAATTAGAACCAAGATTATTTTCTTTTAACGCTCCAATGGGATGCTGTCCTGATTGTAATGGATTAGGAATTAAAAGAGAAGTTGATCCTGATTTACTTGTTCCAAATAAGAATTTCTCTTTAAATCAAGGTGCGATTGCGTTTTATAAGAATATTGTTGGAACACAAAATTTAGATTGGCAAGACTTTACTTATTTATGTAATGAATATCATATTCCAATGGATGTTCCTTATCGACATTTAACAAAAGAACAACAACATATTGTTTTAGTTGGTTCACCGGTTGAACATCATTATACATTAAAGAGCAGTTCTGGTAATATTGTTCATCGTCATGGATTTATTGAAGGACCTAAGACAAAGATTGAAAGAATATATGCAACGACAGAAAGTCAAATGATGCGCGATTGGTATGAAACATTTATGCGTGATAAAGAGTGTGAGACTTGTCACGGTGCTCGTTTAAATAAAGAAGTGCTTTCTGTTAAAGTTGGAGGCCTTAATATTTATGAGATGACAAAACTATCTGTAGTTGAATTATTAGAGTTTATTGAGAAGTTATCGTTAACCCCATCAGAACAAGAAATTTCTAGAATGATATTTAAAGAGATTAATTCTAGGTTAACATTTTTAAAAAATGTTGGTTTAGATTATTTAACATTAAATCGTTATGCGATGACTCTTTCTGGAGGAGAAGCACAAAGAATTAGATTAGCTACTCAAATAGGCTCAAGATTAAGTGGTGTCTTATATGTTTTAGACGAACCTTCAATTGGATTACATCAAAGAGATAATGCAATGCTTATTGAAACATTAAAATCAATGAGGGATTTAGGTAATACTTTGATTGTAGTTGAACATGATGAAGACACCATGAGAGCTTGTGATTATTTAGTGGATATTGGTCCTGGTGCAGGTATACATGGTGGAGAGATAGTCGCAGCAGGAACTATTGAAGATGTTATGGCGGAACCACGTTCTATAACAGGACAATATTTATCTAATAAAATGTTTATTCCTGTTCCTTTGACTAGATTAAAAGGCAATGGAAATTATTTAGAAATAAAAGGAGCTAGACAAAATAATTTAAAAAATATTGATGTAAAAATTCCTCTTGGAACTTTAACTTGTATTACCGGTGTTTCAGGGTCTGGCAAATCTTCGTTAATTACAGAAATATTATATAAGGCGTTATTAAAAGAAATTAATGGCAGAACCGACATTATTCAAGGTGATTATGATGAAATAAATGGAATTAATTTTATTGATAAAGTTATTAATGTTTCTCAAGAGCCAATCGGTAAAACTCCAAGAAGTAATCCAGCGACATACGTAGGGGCGTTTGATGAAATAAGAGAATTATTTGCGCAAACGCCAGAAGCTAGAGCTAGAGGCTTTGATAAAAGTCGTTTCTCATTTAATGTAAAAGGCGGAAGATGTGAAAAATGTCAAGGTGGCGGAGTTATTCGTATTCCAATGAATTTTTTACCTGACGTTTATGTTAAATGTGATCAATGTGGTGGGACTCGTTATAATGAAGAAACATTATTAGTAACATATAAAGGCAAAAATATTTTTGATATTTTAGAGATGACTATTGAAGACGCATGTTCGTTTTTTGAAAATATTCCTTCAATCTCTAGAAAATTAAAAACGCTTTATGATGTTGGATTAGGCTATGTAAAACTAGGACAAAGTGCGACAACACTTTCTGGAGGAGAAGCTCAAAGAGTCAAATTAGCATATGAGCTTCAAAGAAGACCATTAGGACATACATTATACATTTTAGATGAACCAACAACAGGGTTGCATGTTCATGACATTGCTAGATTATTAAATGTTATTCAATCTATTGTAAATAACGGGGATAGTGTAATAATTATTGAACATAATTTAGATGTTATTAAAGTTGCAGATTATATTATTGATTTAGGACCTGAAGGTGGAAATAGGGGCGGTACTGTAGTGGTTTCAGGAACTCCTGAAGAAGTGGCGAAATCACCTTCATCTTACACAGGAAAATTTTTAAAAGAAATTTTAGAAAAAGATAAAAAGAGAAGAAATGGACAATAACGAATAAATATGGTAATTTATTTAGTGTTTGAGAAGGTGAACTTATGGTTAATGAATCACAAAAGAAATCATATATAGATGTTTTATTGTTAGTATTATCTTTTTTATTTCCAGCATTTAGTGCAGGAATATATTTAACTAGAATCGAAGAAAATGATTTTGTTAAAAAGAGCAAGAGATTTGCTATGGTAGGATTTATATGTGAATTGGTTGCGTTTATTGTTTTAATGATTTTAGGATTTTCTTCTGTATTATCTATTTCAATCCGGGCGATTATATTTTATTACTTTATTTTCTTAGTAATTCAAAGTGCTGGTACCTTAATTTGGTTTCAACGTATTTATATAGATAATAAAGAGAAAACAGAAAATGATTTTTATAAGTATAGTAAGTTAATTTTAATAGTCATAACAGTGATAGCTTCTATTGTAGCGGTTTATGAATTGGACGCTGTGATAGAGTTGGTCCCACAAGGATTTAGCCTTAATGGAGGATTTCATTTTGTTTATGCTCGCGATGCAGAACAACCATTAATTGCTTTTTATGCATTATTTATTTTAGGTGGTGCAGGTGTAACTTATTTAGTAGCTACAAATAAAGCAGCAGAATATGGATATTCTAGAAACATATTTGAAACATTACTTCTAATAGCTTTACCTATGGGAATATTAGGCGCGAGAATATGGTGGGTTATTTCAGAATGGAATCGACAATTAGCGTATGATCAAACACTTCATGGAATTTTAAATTTCCGTGATGGAGGTTTAGCGGTTCAAGGTGGAGTTTTACTTGGAGCTTTTTCAGGAATATGGTTTGTTATTGAGAAGAAAAGAGAAATACCAATTTTAAGAGCAACTGATGTTATTATTCCTGGAATCTTATTAGCGCAAGCGATTGGTAGACTTGGTAATTTTACAAATGTAGAAGTTTTTGGCGCTCAAGCTGATCCTTCTTCTTGGTCTATTTTACCAAATATTATAATTAATCAATTTGTTCTAACAAAAGGACAATTTTATGTTCCTCTATTTTTGATTGAAGCATTATTAAATGTATTTGGCTATTTTGTTATTACAATTGGTGTTTCTAAGTTTCTTAAGAAGTATATTAAGGAGGGTGACTTAACTGCTTGTTATTTCATTTGGTATGGTTTAGTTAGAGTAGTTATGGAACCATTAAGAGATTCTGAGTTTATTATGGGAACTTCTTCACAAATGTCTTTAGTTTTTATTATTTTAGGAATTAGTTTGATTGTTTTAAATCATGTCATAAGATATTTAATTGATAATAATAAATTACCAAGTGGTGAATGGAAAGAAAAATACTTATCATGGATTAGATCTAAATCAGATTTGATTCATATTTTATGTGCTTTGCCATTAGTGGATGGAGTGTTTTATGGATTATATCGTATTGCTAAAGGACATTATTTTAGTGGAGTAGTTTGGTTTATCTTTGGAGCGGTAATTGGCTGGATTTTTGATTTAGCAGCTTTATTCTTTAAAAAACCATTGATAATGAGTAAACCATATGTATAAATTAGTGTTATTTGATTTAGATGGGACTTTAGTAGATACTGATCTTTTAGTAGTGGAGGGCTTTCTCCACTTTTTTCGAAAATATAAAAAGGAGAAAGTATCGTTAGATGTCTTAGCTTCTTTTTCTGGTCCTAGCTTAAAAGATTCAATGAAAAAGTACTTTCCTACATATAATACTGATGAGATGGTTCAAGAATATAAAAGAGTTACTTGGCCGTTATATGAAACTTTTATTGAACTATATGATGGCATTGAAATGGTTCTGTCTTCTTTAAAAAATCTTGGTATTAAAACAGGAATAGTGACTTCAAAAGCAAGAGACGCAACGACAAAAACATTATCACAATTACATATTGAACAATATTTTGATTATATAGTATGTGTTGATGAAGTTAGTAGACCTAAACCAGACCCTGAAGGAATAAATAGAGCGTTAGACTTTTTTAAAATTACAAAAGATGAAACAATATATGTAGGTGACGCAATTACTGATTTAACTACTGCAAAAAATGCTGGGGTTAAATGCTGCTTAGTTTCATGGAATTTAAGAGGAAGACATAAAGGCGTTAATCCTGATTATTATGTTGATGATTGTTTAGAATTGATGGAGGTTATTATGCATGAAAAATAATAAACAAATTGCAATTATAGGAGCGGGTCCAAGTGGAATAACTGCCGCTATATATGTCAAAAGAGCGGGTTTTATTCCTGTTGTTTATGAAAGTAATATTGTTGGAGGAAAAGTTAATTATACTTCTGTAGTTGAAAACTATCCTTCTATTGTTTCTATTAGTGGTCCGGATTTAGCGATGCTTTTTGGAAAACATTTAAAAGATGAAAACATTATTTTAAAATATGAAGAGGTTAAGGATATTAAACAAATTGAAGATGAATATGAGGTTATTACTGATTCGACAAGTATTAGATATAAATCTATAATAATTGCTACAGGAACGAAAGAATTATCATTAAATGTTGATGGTATAGAGAAGTTTGAACATAAAGGAGTATCTTATTGTGCAGTATGTGATGGACCTCTTTTTAAAAATAAAGATGTTGCGGTTGTTGGTGGAGGAGATGCAGCTTTAGAAGAAGCGTTGTTTTTATCATCTTTTTGTTCTTCTGTAACTTTAATTCATCGTCGTAATGAATTTAAAGCTTCGCAAATACTTGTTGATAAAATAAGAAATTCAAATGTTATCTTGCAATTAAATAGTATCGTAACTGCTATAAAAGGAACCAATCGTTTAGAGGAAATAGAAATAACATCTTTAGAGGATAATACAACTAAAATAATTAAAGTAAGTGGATTATTTCCTTATATAGGTGCAAGCGCGAATACAAGTTTTCTTTCTTCACTTCATATATTAAATGCGAAAGGATATATTGACGTGAATGAAAAAATGGAAACCTCTTTACCTGGCGTATATGCGGTTGGCGATGTTATTAATAAAGAACTTCGACAAATAGTAACCGCAGTTAGTGATGGGGCAATTGCGGGAATGGAAGCTTCACGTTATTTAAAAGAACATGATATTTGATGCACATAGTGATGTTTTGTATGCTTGTATTAAAGAAGGAAAAACTGAATTATTAAAAGAAGAAATTGGAATTATTAATTATTATTTTAAGGGAAGTGAAGGTCATAATCACTTTCTTTTTGTTATTAAAGAAATCGAAAAAATGAAGCCGTATTTTCATCCTTTATCAGTTTTAAGTATTGAAGGATTAGGATGTATGGATAGTATTACTGAATTAAAATTATTAAAACATTTAGGTATTAAGTCTTTAATGCTTACATGGAATGAAGAAAATAAATGGGCTACAGGTGCTTTAGGAAGAAAAGAACGCGGACTAACATTAGAAGGAATACAGTTGCTTAAGGAAATGGAAAAATATGGTTTTATTTTAGATCTTTCTCATTTAAATAAAAAATCATTCTTTGAAGCAATAAAAAAATATAGAGGTAAAGTGTTTGCTTCTCATAGTAATGCTTATTCATTATGTCAGAATCCTCGCAATTTAGATGATGAGCAAATTAAGTTGATAGCAAAAAGAGGAGGTGTTATAGGACTTAATGCTTATATACCATTTGTTGGAGAAGATAGTATTGACCGCTACATTGACCATATAGAATATATTATTAAGTTAACTAATGATAATGTGCCTTGTTTAGGATTTGATTTTGATTATTATTTTGGAAAGTCAACTTGTTTAAAAGATTTATCTTCAAGAAAAGATGTTAATAAATTAATTGCAAAATTAAAAGAGCGAGGATTTAAAGAAGAAACAATTAATAAGCTTTTATATATAAATATTTCTCGGTTTTTAAATTTTTAAATCTATGATAAAATGATAAAGCTAAAAGGAGGGACAACTAATGATAGATTCTAGAATATCTTTTACGAAGAGAATTAAAGAAGAATTAGCGGCAATTCCTTTTGAAGGCGAATATATAAGGGCGATATTAGGTGCATTTGCAAAATTAAGTGGCAGAATAAGTATTAATAACAAAGGTACTAATTTAATTTTAGAAACAGAAAGCGCTAAAATTGCTAAATTTATCTATTTATTAATTCAAAAAAGATATAATGTTTTACCAACATTTTCTTATCGAAGAAAAATGAAGTTTGACAAAAAAATAAGTTTTTTATTACAAATAAATGATAAAGCTGATGAGATATTATCGGATTTAGAAATTGATATATTCGATAATAATCCGATGAGATCATATTTAAAGAAAGATGATATGGTAAGAGCCTATTTTGTAGGAGCGTTTTTAGCAACAGGCTCTTGTAATAATCCTCATAGTTCTAATTATCATTTAGAAATTTCTTCTCAAGAAGAAGAGATGATAAAATATCTTTTAAAATTATTATCGCGTAATAAATTAGTTAGATTTAACGCTAAGATGATTCAAAGAAGAAACCAATATGTTTTATACATTAAGAAATCTGATCAAATAGTTAATTTTATGGCATATATTGGCGCTTCTGAATCTTGTTTAGCTTTTGAAGAAATAAGAGTGGAACGTGATTTTATAAACAATGATAATAGGTTACAAATTTGTGCCGATGCAAATTATAAAAAAACGACCTCGTCTGCTTTAAAACAATTAGAAGATATCGCTGTTATTGATAGGGTGGTAGGTATCCATAATTTAAGTAATCAGAAAATGAAAATATTATGTTATTTAAGAAGAGAAAATGAAGATTTATCAATGTCAGAACTCGCTGATTTATTGGGCCAAGAATTAAATACAAGTGTTTCTAAATCAAATGTTAATCATTTATTTAGGGCAATACATGATTTAGCAAAACGATATGGTGGTGTAAAAGATGAACATTAAAAAGCAATTAGGTATGCGCATTACTTATTTAAGAAGACAGAAAAAGTGGTCACAAGAAGAATTGGCGTTTTCTGCAAATATGAACAAAAATTATTTATGCGATATTGAAAATGGTCGAAGAAATCCGACCATAGATGTTTTATCAAGAATCGCAAATGGATTAGGGGTTAGTTTGGAGTTTCTATTTAAAGGCATTCAAGATTTTATTGAATAAAGAACTTCATCTATTAATCCGTATTCTTTAGCTTCTTTGGCGCTTAAGAAATAGTCTCGATCAGTATCAATTTTGATTTGTTCGAGATTTTTTTTAGTATGTTTTGCTAAAAGATGATTAAGTTTGTCTTTTAAATATATTAATCTTTTAATGGTAATTTCCATGTCGCTAACTTGCCCTTCACTTCCTCCTAGAGGCTGATGAATCATTATTTCGGTATTTTCTAGGGCATAGCGTTTGTCCCCTGAGGCTAAAAGAAACGCACCCATAGAAGCACATAATCCATTACCGATAGTGATAATTGTATTATTAACAGTTTGCATGGTGTCATAAATTGCTAATCCAGCATGGACTGATCCGCCGGGGGAATTAATATATATAGTTATAGGACTTTTTTCATCTTTTGCGCTTAAATATAGTATTTCTGCTGTAATTAAGTTTGCGTTATCAAAGGTTATTTCTCCGTTGATCATAATAATTCTTTCTTCTAAAAGCAAAGAGAATAAATCCATGCTTGCTTTTCCATCGTATCTTTCTTTAATAATTGTTGGAATTACATTCATTTTTTATCACCTATTTAAATGATAGACAAAAGATTGTTTTTTATTCATTATTATGTAAAATTATTCGATTATAAATAGAGGATATATTTTTAAGGAGAGTTTTTTAAAAATAGATAAATATTTGACGAGTATAAACTAATTAATAATCGAGTCCTATTTTTCATTTATAACAAACTCACGTTAATTGAAAAAGTAAATGCAACTTTGAATAAATATTAAATGCCTGGTCTTGT
>CAZZGL010000034.1:0-14053 GCA_964654155.1 uncultured Staphylococcaceae bacterium
TATTCAATATTAACAATATGCTTTATCGAGTAAGTTTTAATTTAAAAGTTTAGGTTATAACTTTATATATTTTTAATATATAACTTTTTATTTTTTTCATTTATTTTAAAATTATTCCTCCAAAGATGCGCCTTACCTGAATTTGATATTATTGACGCACCTATATCCATTAATGTCTGCGCCCATGCTGGACCAGGAACAATAGGATTAAGTATTTCCAAATTTCCATATTAAGCGGGTCTTTATCCGCTTTTTTTATTTGACTTTTTATTTATAAAGTAATATTATAATCTTGCGTTGAAAAAGACATGTTTATTTATGCTTTATTTATAGAGAGGAAATTAATTGGTGAAAAATTTCTACTTAAACTAAATAAATACCACTTTTGAGCAATCTTTAATAGGATCGTAATTCGGCGTTAACGATTATTGAGCGCATGTTATCTAACATGAAATAAGGTGGTACCGCGTAAATATAACGTCCTTATATTGGACGTTTTTTTATTTTTAAAGGAGAGATATATTATGTTAAAACTTATTTTACCTAACAATAATGTTTTAGAAATTGAAAATGGACTTCATGGATATGAAGTTGCTAAACAAATTTCAAAAAGTTTAGAAAAAAAAGCAATTGCTTATAAAATCAATGATAAAATTTACGATTTAGGAAGTGAAATTGCAGAAGAAGGAAATCTTACATTCTTAACTGAAGAAGATCCTACCGCACTTGATTTATTAAGACACAGTACCGCTCATCTACTTGCAGAAGCAGTAAAGCGACTCTATCCTGATGCACTGTTTGGTTTTGGTCCAACAATTGAAGAAGGTTTCTATTATGATATCGATTTTTCTTCTCCTATTTCTGAAACAGATTTAGTAAAAATTGAAACAGAAATGAAGAAAATTGTCAAAGAAAATAAACGTTTCATAAGAAAAGAAATTTCTAAAGATGAAGCATTAGAATTATTTAAAGATAATCCTTATAAAGTGGAATTAATTAATGAAATAAATGATGTTATTAGCATCTATTCACAAGGTGATTTCATTGATTTATGTCACGGCCCTCATGTTCCATCCACTGGTTGGTTAAAGCATTTTAAATTAACTTCGATTGCTGGAGCATACTGGAGAGGTAATTCTAATAACAAAATGCTTGTTAGAATATACGGAACAGCTTTCTTTAGTGATGAAGATTTAAAAAATCATTTAAATCTTATTGAAGAAAGAAAGAAAAGAGATCATAGACGCCTAGGAAAAGAATTGGGATTATTTATGATGTCTGACTATGGTCCTGGTTTCCCATTTTGGCTTCCAAACGGCATGACTTTAAGAAACACATTAGAAGATTTCTGGTATAACATCCATCGTCGTAACGGATATGTTTTTGTTAAAACTCCAACAATGCTTTCTAAAGAGTTATGGGAGGTTTCTGGTCACTGGTATAATTATAAAGAAAATATGTATATTTCTGAAATTGATGATAAAGAATATGCAATTAAACCAATGAATTGTCCAGGAGGAATGCTTGTTTACAAAAACTCTATGCACTCGTACAAAGACTTACCATTACGTATTGGTGAATTAGGTCTTGTCCATCGTCACGAAGCTAGTGGAGCTTTAAATGGTTTATTTAGAGTCAGAACATTTACACAAGATGATGCTCATATTTTCTTAAGAGAAGATCAAATTATCGATGAAATCGGTCGTCTTTTAAAATTATATGATGAAGTATATTCTATTTTTGGATTAGATTTCCATATTGAATTATCCACTCGTCCAGAAAATAAATTTATCGGCGACATTAAAATTTGGAATAAAGCTGAAAAAGCCTTAGAAGATGCTTTAAAAGCCTATGGTAAGAACTACAAGATTAATCCAGGTGATGGAGCTTTCTATGGTCCAAAATTAGATTTCAAATTACGTGATTCAATTGGTAGAATTTGGCAATGCGGAACAATTCAATTAGACATGAATCTTCCTGAAAGATTTGATTTAACTTATATCGATGAAAATAATCAAAAAGTACGGCCAATCATGCTTCATAGAGCATTATTTGGCTCAATTGAACGTTTTATTGGAATTATTACTGAACACTTTGCTGGTGCTTTTCCAACATGGCTTGCTCCAGTTCAAGTTGACATTCTTCCAGTTAATAACCTTTACCATCTTGAATATGCTCGTGAATTAGTAAATATATTTGAAGACCAAGATATTAGAACAAAGCTTGATGATCGTGAAGAAAAACTTGGATATCGACTAAGAGAAGCTCAAGTTTCAAAAATTCCTTATTCACTTGTTATTGGTGATAATGAAGTAGCAAATAAAACTGTCACATATCGCCGTTATGGTGAAAAAGATCAATATACTGTATCTTTAAACGAATTTTTGGATTTAATTCATGATGAAATTAAAAGTAAAAAATTATTAAGTAAATAACTTTAAAATTAAAGTGGCTACAGAAAGCCACTTTTTTTAACAAAAAAAGCCAGCACAACACTGGCTTAACTTAACTTTTAATTATTTTGCTAATTCTTTTTTAGCAGTTGCGACTAAGCTTTCAAATGAAGCAAAATCATGAATTGCAATTTCACTTAACATTTTACGGTTAATTTCAATACCTGCTAATTTAAGACCATGCATAAATTTGCTGTAGCTGATATCGCACATTCTGCAAGCGGCATTGATACGTTTAATCCATAATTTACGGAAATCACGTTTAATTAAACGACGATCAATATATGCATAACGTAATGAATGCATTACTTGTTCTTTGGCAGTCTTAAAAATACGATGTTTACTACCAAAATAACCTTTTGCTAATTTAAGAACTTTTTTACGTCTAGCTCTTGTAACAGTTCCACCTTTAACTCTCATTGTTTAATCCTCCTTATTTAGAAAGTAAGTATTTAACCCTCTTGCAATCTGATGCATGGACTAAACCGGACTTTCTTAAATGTCTTTTTTGCTTATGTGATTTGTTATGGGAAAGATGGGATGTATAAGCTGACCATCTTTTTAATTTACCATTACCGGTAACTTTTACACGCTTTGCAAGTGCGCGTTTTGTTTTCATTTTTGGCATACTCTGTTCCTCCTATTTTTTTACTTTTGATGCTAAAACTGCTGTTAGTAATTTACCATCAAGAACTGGTTTTTTCTCGATGGTCGCGTATTCTTCAACAAGCGCTATAAAGCGATTCATAACATCTTCACCAACTTCGACGTGACTTAATTGACGTCCTCTAAAACGAAGAACAACCTTAACTTTATTTCCTTCTTTTAAGAATCTAATTGCGTGTCTTACTTTAGTTTCAAGATCATGTTGTCCAATAACTGGAGTAAGTTGAACTTCTTTTATCACAATAATATTTTGATTCTTTTTAGCTTCACGAGATTTTTTTTGTTGCTCAAAGCGATATTTACCATAATTTATAATTTTACAAACTGGTGGCTTTGCTTGTGGTGCAACACATAATAAATCTAAATCGTATTCACCGGCTTTCATTAAAGCATTGTATCTGCTCATAACTCCTAATGATTCGCCATTAGGTCCGATAACTAAAACCTCTTGGAAATAAATTGCTTCGTTTACTAAATCACCATTATTACGGTCATTACGGCGTGGGCCTTGATTACCTGTAGGTGTTGTAGTAGTTGTTGGTTGATTTGTTTTATACTTATTAATAAGAATACCTCCCTTACAAAGAAAAACGGACACAGAAATGCGCCCGTTAAAATACGATTTTCTTCGTGTTTTGTGAACCTATTTAGTATCTAAATCAGGTGAGAAGCGGGCGCCTCTTCTTTCCACGTCTTTTATTTGCGTTCTAATAGTATCATTATAACCACTTTAAGTCAAGAAAATTCGTAATTTCTTTCAAAAAACTATCTTTTCCATATTAAAGCGCTTTTTAAAGCATACAAATGCTCTATATTTTTATTCAAAGCGACTTCTAATCCAAAAGTATATTAATCTTAATACTAAATAACCAAGTGGTAAAAATGACATCCAAGGTTTAAAGCATCCAACAAGCGCTAAAACACCAAAAATGACAAGATTAGAAATCATAAAGAATTTATTTCTACTCTCTGTCTCACTCCATTCGGATACAGCAGAACTTAAGGCAACCGTTGAATATTGTTTACGCCTGTTATAAGTATCCTTTACTCGATCATAACTCGCTCTTAAATCATCTGCGCTCATCATCGCACAACAAATATCATTTGATATTGAAGCAATAACATAAAAAACAATTCCAGCAGTATTATTAGCGGCTACTCTAACAATTCCAGCAATAATTGTTCCCACAAAAGCTAAAATAATAAAGCCTTTTGATTCTTCATAAATGTTTTGAGCGAACGATACACATTTAACTACCTCAGCCCATGCTAATCCACCGGCGACAGCAAAAATCCAATCTTCTTTATGCCCCGAAAAATAAATAATAAAAGCAATAAAAAATATTATAATTAGTTTTAATATAAGCCAAATAATCCTTTTCATAAAATTAATTCCTCTATATAAAATGTTCAATAAATAATTTAGCATTACAAAAAGCATTTAAACAATCAAATCACTTAATGCATTTGTAATAGAACATTATTTTTATCCTTTCAATCCTCTTGATTGACGATCCATATCTTCAACAACGATATCATAAATCTCGCCTAATGTTGAACAATATTTAAGAACTTCCCATGGTTCATTTGTATGAAAATGGATTTTAATTAATTCATCATCGCCAACTGCAAGTAAGCAATCTCCTTTTAAATTATTTTCAAAATAATCATTGATTGCGTCTTCATCTAATCCTTTTCCTTCAATCAGCAATTGCGTATCATATCTGTATTCAAGCATACTATTTTCTCCTTTATTTGGATTCATTATAGCATATTCAATACAGAAACACCATTACTATTTTTTTAGCCTTTTCTTTGCGGCACAATAAAACAAATCTAATGCTTTTTTATAAATATTTGGTTCTTCTTTAATGTTAATTATCTTACATTCATGATTAATAATATATAAAAATGCTTCTGGAACCATCGTTAATCCTCCTAAACTTCCACCACCATAAGGATAATCATCGTCTAATAGAGTTTGATTTTTATTAACTTTATAATTTGCGCCTCCAGTACCAAATCCAAACGATACTTTACTTAAAGGAATTAATATTTCTCCTTTTGATATATATATCGGTTCACCTACAACTTTTAAATCACTAATAATCGTTGATAAATTATTAATCGTATCAATTAAAAAATCATTAATATTCTTTTGACTCATGAATTTGTCTCCTTAACAATAAATAATTAATTAGTACTATGCCTAAATAAAATTTTAAATTTATTCTAATTTTTGTATTATCAAATTTTGATGATAAATTAATTTTTATTAAATTCTTATAATCTAAGCTCTGAATTATTTCTTTTATTCCATATAAAACCGCTAAAAAGTCAAAGCGCTGTTTTATTCCTTGTTCAATTATAATTCTGTTTAAATGTATGTATTTAAATAAGTGCAAATATAAACTACTTTTTGATTTCTTTTGTTCCATCATTTTCATTTCTGAATCAATAATCTTATCGGATAGCTTTTCCTCACACAATGAATATATTTTAATTCTAAATAAATATATATGTACTTTATTCACAGAAATAATAATCGTGCAACGAATATTTATGACAAATAATATTAATATAAGAAGTAAAATAGCAAAAACTGTAAAATATAGGGTCTTCATACTTTTATTTTTAACATTATTTAAAATTTATTTCAAAAAAAAATCATTAACAAGAATAAAATCTCATTAATGACTTATTTGTCCTTTTATAGACTATTACTACTTACGAGTTGATGTTTTTTTAGAAGAAGTTGTGGTTCTTCGTTGTTTTCTTTGACGTGAATTTACATTTGTAAGTTCTTCACCGTATTCATTATGTTGATTATTTTTGTTTCTTTGTTTACGGCCAGCCTTTTCTGTAGTGTTTTTCTTCGAACTATTTTTTAAAGTACGCATACACTCACCTCCTAGCGAAGTTAGTGTTTGCACATTAACTAAAATTATAAATATTTTTGATCAAAAGAATTTGAATTAATAGTGATTGTCTTAATGTTTTCTAAGCATTCTTTTATTAATGATTCAAAATCAAAGCTAGCTTCAATATCTTTTGAGACATCTAATTTAGGTGCTGTTTTTGGATTTTTAGGTTCAAAAATAGTGCAACAATCTTCATATGGGCGAATTGAAATATCATATGTATCAATTTTACGAGCAATCTTTATAATTTCTGTTTTATCCATAACAGAAACAGGTCGAATTATTGGATACGATGTTACTTCATTAATAACAAGCATACTTGCTAAGGTTTGTGAAGCAACTTGACCTACCGATTCTCCATTAGCGATTGCATAACATGATCTTTTTCTAGCTAACCGTTCTGCAAGGCGATACATCATTCTTCGCATAATTGTAATCGCGTAACTTTCATCAGCATGTTCATAAATTGCTAATTGAAGTTTAGTAAAAGGTACAACATGAATTAATATTTTCTCTTGATAACGATTTAGTTTCTTAGCTAAATCACAAAGTTTATCTATAACAGCTTCAGAAGTATATGGTGGAGAGGCAAAGTGAATAAATTCTAAGCTCACTCCTCTTTTCATTAGTAAATATGATGCTACAGGTGAATCGATACCTCCTGACATCATCATCATTGCTTTTCCCCCTACACCTAAAGGATAACCACCTGCACCTAAAATCTTTTTTGTATAAATGTAACAAGCAGTCTTTCTTATATCTATTGAAACTAGTACATCAGGATTATGTACATCAACTTTATATTCACTTTCTTTTAATATTTTGGAAGCTACAAGTCGATTAACATCATCAGAAATATACGGGAAAGTTTTATCAGCGCGTCTAGCTTTAACTTTAAATGTCTTACCATTTTCCTGTAATACAAGTGCATATGCAGTTTCAATAATTTCACCAATATTAGCATCACATTTAACCACTAATGAATAAGATGAAATACCACTGACATCCGCGATTCTTTCTAAAACATCATCACTATTTTCATCATTTAAAATAATATAAATATGATCCATTTTAACTTCATATGATAGACTTTTATACTCCTTAAGTGCATGCTTTAAATTTGAAGCTAATTTTATAATAAAATCTTTTTTATTTTTGCCTTTTGTTGATAATTCGCCAAAGCGAACCATGATACGGTCATACTTCATAATTTGCTCCTTTATCGAATCGAATTAATTGTTTCAAATAAAACTTTAACAAAATAATCGATTTCTTCTTTTGTATTTTGATAACCAAAACTAACTCTTAGTGAGTTTTGGTATATTTGTTTCGATTTTCCCATTGCTTCTAAAACATAGCTATGTACAGTTTTCTTTGAAGAACATGCACTAATCGTTGAAACCATAATTTCCGCTTTTGATAACGCCTCAACAACTACGCTCGCTTTTTTATTTAAAAACGAGAAATTGATAATATAAGGACTTCCATCAATTGGAGAATTCAAAGATATTTCTTTATTACTATTAAGTAAAGCAAGTAAATAATCATGTAATTCTTTAACTTTTAAATAGTGCTTTTTTTGTTCTTCTAATACCAAACGTACAGTTTTAGCTAGAACTACTTCCTTTTGAAAATCATTTGTACCACTTCGATAATCAAATTCTTGTCCTCCACCACTTAATAAAGGTAGAAATTCAATATGCTTCCTTTTAATCAAAGCACCGCTACCTTTAAGTCCATTTAACTTATGAGCGCTTAAAACGAAAATATCAATATCATTATAAGGAATATCAATCTTTCCTATTGCTTGAGTGGTATCACTATGAAAAACCACCTTTGGATATTGGTGTACAATAGCGGCTATTTCTTTAATATTATTAATTGATCCAACTTCATTATTAACCGTCATAATTGAAACCAAAATAGTATCATTTCGGATTGAGTTTCTTAATTGTTCTAAATTAATTGTTCCATTATCATCTACATCCAAATATGTACATTCAAAGCCCTGTTTTTCTAATTGTTCAAATGCTTTTAATACTGAAGGATGTTCAATTTTGCTTGTTATTAAATGTTTCCCTCGATTTTGGTAACGTAAAGCATATCCTTTAATTGCTAAATTATTTGCTTCTGTAGCGCCAGAAGTAAAAATAACTTCTTCACTTTTTCTTTTAAATAATGATGCTATTTGTTCCCTTGCAATACTAAGCAAATGCGATGTTTCTTGACCTAAACGATGTAGTGAAGAAGGATTAGCAAAAAAGTTATTTAATAAATCGTTATATGTATCTAATATTTCATGACGAATAGGTGTCGTCGCTGCGTGATCAAAATATATCAAAGTCATAACCTCCACTACTAAAAGAATATGCTATTAAATGATAAATAGCTTTGTCTTAGCCTAATTATTCATTTTGAGAGTTAATTTTTTTTACAACACTAGAAGCTTCTTGATATGCTTTTTCAAAATCTCCTGATTCAAAATATCTTTCAGCTCTAGTTAGTGATTTGTCGAATTCAGTATTGTTAAGTCTTTCTTGGTTTGCGTCAACAATTGCAAGTTCCGCTAATGAAGAAAAGCGTGTTTGCTCTTTAACTTCATTAATTAATTCATCAAAAACAACTTTAAATGCCTTTACATAATTGTTAATTTCTTTAACATTAATTGGTGTAACTACTAGAATGTTATATATATTATCTAAGTATTGATAACATTGCGCAAATCTGTCTTTAACACGTTCTTGATATGCTGATATAGCAATATCTCGAACCATTTTCTCAGCTTGTTTTAAATGAATATAAGAATCATTCACTAAACTATATGCAAAATCAGAATCTGTTTTTAATGAATCAATATAATTATTAAAATCCAAAATATTATTTTCCGTTTCTAATGCACTTTCCTTAAGTTCATTCATTTTTGCTAATAACATAGAATATGGTTGCTTTGTTGAAGCATGAATGTAAGTATCTAATTGACGCTTTATTACTCCTAAGAGATTAATATCGCTTTGAATTTGATCCATCTTATCTAAATATGATTCTTCAAGGCGATAAACTTCTTTAACTTTAATAAGGCGTTGTCTTAATACAATAAATTGTCTTTCTAAAATTGAAACTTTCTCATAAATTGATTCACATTCATTATCAAATAAACTTTTTGCATTTCTTTCATCTTCAAATAATGAATGAAATTGATCAATTTGTGAAGAAATTGCTAATAAGTTTTCCTTAACACCTTTAAGTTTAAATTCGCCTAATCTATTTTGAAAAACATATAAATCTTCAGTCATTTTATTTAATAAAGTTTGAACTTGCAAATGATGAATTGGAATTGATTTTGCCTTCATATCCATAACTTCCTCTTGTAATGTGGAAATCTTTGTTGGTATTGTATCATCCACTAAAACACATAGAGTTGGAAGTTCTTTTAATGCATAACTAAGTTCATCAAGCATCGCAGAAATAGTTGGAAGTAATGAATTAGCTTCATCATAATAAGCACTTTCAACATATTTTTCATATTCATTAAATTGATTTTCTATTCCTGAAAATGCCTTATTAAAAGCGCGCTCAATAGACATTAATTCTGATTGCTTTTCAAAATAAATAGTCTTAATTGCTCTAAATTTATCTTTTAATATTAATTCGTTATTACGACATTTTTCTTCGTCTTCTAGCTTGTTTTCTAATTCTTTACTTAATTCATTCACTTGAGCTTCAAATAGTTCAACTATACGCAAGTTTTTTTCATATGAATTTTTAAACTCTTTGAATTTTTTTGAAACGACGAGTTCTTCCATAAATGCAATTGCGTATTGAGCTTGTTTGTCACTACTTTCCAATATAATTCTAAAGCGCGACAAAAAATCTTCATGTATCTGCGTGTATAATAAATTACTGTGTGAGATTATTTCTAATCGTTTAATAAATTGAGCATCTCTCCCAATTAAAACTGCGTGCAAATGCTCATACTTTCTTTCTAATTCTGAAACTTTTTTTCTTGCTTTAGTACGATTAATAATAAAGTGACGAGTGAAAATAATAATTAAAATAATTATTACTAAAGCAATTCCTCCAAAAATATAAATTTTAGGATTTTTAAAATCAAATAAAAACACATTAATCACCCCTGCTTGTCTAGTATATCATATTCAAGAAATGAATAGTTATTTTCAAATCTTTTTTTTGCTATTTTTTTATATTATGCATACGGTTGCAAGTAGTTGTTTACCGAATAACTAATTTAAACTCTTTTTCTAAAAAAAGATTTTACTTTGTCAATTAACAATAAACGAAATTTTTCAATAAAAGTTCATTTTTTCTTGACAAAAACCAAAAATAAAGATACATTATAAAGGCATGTAAGCAGCATGTGCATATAACTTGTCTGATGTTTTGAAATAAATTAGAGTAGTAACCTTGCTGAAAGTTGTGAACCTCATGATCAAAACATCCGGAGTCTAGGATGTACACCTATTGCTTTATTTTGCGAAAATAAAGAAAAGGAGGAAAAAATATGTCAAGATACACAGGAGCTACTTGGAAACTTTCACGTCGCTTAAACTTCTCTATTCTTGAAACAGGAAAAGAACTTGCCAAACGTCCTTATGGACCTGGACAACATGGTAACGCTCGTAAAAAGAAACCTACTGAATATGGACGTCAATTAGTTGAAAAACAAAAATTACGTCTTATGTATGGTGTTAACGAACGTCAATTCCGTCGTTTATTCTTAATCGCAAGTAATTCCCACGAAGTTACCGGTATTGCATTTATGCGTATTCTCGAATCACGTTTAGATAACTTAGTTTATCGTATGGGATTTGCTAGAACTCGTCGCGCTGCAAGACAACTCGTTAACCATGGTCACATTCTTGTTAACGGACATAAAGTTGACATTCCAAGCTATTTATGCTCAGTCAACGATGTCATTAGCGTCAAAGAATCTTCTAAGAACTTAAAAGTTATTATTGAATCTCTTGAATCTTTAGCCGCAACTGTCAAATATGTCAGTGTTAATAAAGAAGAAAGAACTGGAACTTTCTTACGCGAACCAGAACGTAACGAATTACCTGTTGAAATTCAAGAATCACAAATCGTTGAATGGTATAACCGTAAGTTATAATTTGTTCACTTTAGCATCCATCAATTTGATGGGTGCTTTTTTTGTGACAAAAAAAGATCGTAATTTAATACGACCTTAACTATTTCCAGATGAAGAATACTTTCCTTCAGATATCGACCAAAACCAAACACTTATCAACAAATACACAGAAGATATTAAAATAATAAGAGCCATCAATAAATAAGGATTATATCCACCATTAATTGCTACATCAACTGGAATGAAAATTACTAAACCAAAGGGAATAATAAAATTTAACAATATTTGTATAGCGCGTGGATAAATCTTAATCGGATATTTCGCATATCCAATAAAACTGTATACAATTTGAGTTAATGGACCAGATCTTTTTGTATAAAACGCAATTGCTGCAGTAAATATTTTTGTTGCAGTTATAATAAACGCTCCAAAAATCGACGCAACAATTAAAAGTAAAACTTTAGAAAAAGTAAAAATAACACCACTTTGAACTCCACACACAATTAGCATAATAATACCAATCAGTAATTCACCTAATGCCTCTGGTTGGAATGTTTCAGCAATAACTTGAAACAAAACGGGAACTGGACGAAGATAATATTTATCTAATTCTCCTGTTTTAACTTTCCAATAAGCTACACACCATAGATCATCACTAAACAAATGATCAATTGCAACTGGCATCATAGAAAAGCCATACAGAAATCCAAGTTGTGTCATATTCCATCCTTCTAAAGAAGGTATGCTATTAACAATGAAATAAATTCCTAAAATTGAAGCAAGATTTCCTAAAAAGAATGACAGAATCCCAATAATTGCGTCTTTTTTATACTCTAAACGTGTAACAATTGCCCTTTTAAGATAGACAAAATATAGTTTAATATACCTTTTCATATTCTATCCTCCTTGTACTGTTACTTTCTTTGAAGCATGATTAAACAATACCTTAGCAAAAAGTTCTAAAATAATTACCCATATAGCACTTAATGCAATATATTTTAAAGCTTCTACATAATCAACTTTCATTAATAAGATTAAAATTGGATTTTGTGCCATACCTGCAAATGGTAAATAATACGCAATTGTTTTAAATACACCAGGGAAAAAGGAAATTGGAACATATGTTCCTGATAAGAAATTTATTACGACCATTTTAATTTGATTTAATCCAAATCCAGCAGTAGTATAAAAACATAAGATTCCAAAAATATAACAAATAACATCATTTAGTAAAACTGCGAGCAACTGAGCAATAAAGAATAATAATATATAAAGTAAAAAGCTCCAAATATTAACACTAATTGTAATAAAGCCTAATAAACCTAGAATAATATAAGACAAACATAAAAACGGAATGCCAAATACTAGCATCAGAATCGATACATTTCCTAAATTAGTGGCCACAAATCGCAACCGATAAGAGATAGGTTTAACAAAGGACATCGCAATCGTACCATCGTTAATTTCATGATAAATTATATCGCTTGTTTGATTATCAAATGTAACAAATGTATATATATTTATGAATATTTGAAATGTAATCATCTCGTGAATCGTAAAACCATTAATCACCAATGAAGGCGAATTATTATATACAGAAGTCCATAAAAATATCGTACAAGCCACTTGAAAAACGGATACAAAAGCCCAACTAATAACCGCAAATTTAAATGCTAATAAATCCATTGCACCTGCTTTAAAAAACGGCAAATATTTTTTAAGCATGTGAACTTCCTCCTTCTTCTTGGTATTTTAAAATTGATTTAACAACTTCTTCAATGCCAATTTGTGAAAGTTTTATATCTTGAGGATGAAGTTCTTTTAAAACATAGTTCATAATCATTTCTAATTGAACTTCTTGCGCATTAAAATTAATAACGAGTGAATCATCTATCCAACTATAATTTACTAATGAATTAAAAGTGTTTAATTTTTCAATATCAACTTCACTTTTAAGTTTTAAAGTAATAGTTCTTAAATCACCAAAACGATTCTTAATATTATCTAAAGAACCATCATAGATAATATTTCCATCTTCAATCATTACAACTCTCGAGCATAAGTTTTCAATATCTTTCATATCATGCGTAGTTAAAATAACCGTTGTATGATATTTTTCATTCATTACTTTAATTGCTTCTCGTATTTTTTCTTTTACAAGAACATCTAATCCGATTGTTGGTTCATCTAAAAATAAAATACGAGGATTATGTAGCCATGCGGCTGCCAAATCAGCGCGCATTCTTTGTCCTAAAGATAATGTACGAACCGGCTGATTTAAAAATTCCTTAATTCCTAATGTAGAACACAAGAATTCCATTCTTTCGTTATATTCTTGCTCGCTAATTAAATATATTTCTTTTAAAACTTTGAATGATTCAATCAATGGAATATCCCACCATAATTGGGTCTTTTGTCCAAAAACAACACCAATTTTTGAGGCAACTTGGCGACGCTTTTTGTATGGCTCAATTCCATCGATTAAAACCTTTCCAGATGTTGGAGTTAAAATTCCACACATCATTTTAATTGTGGTTGACTTACCTGCGCCATTTGAACCAATATATCCAACTATTTCGCCATCATTAATTGTTAAAGAAATATTATTAACAGCAACTTTTGATATATATTTCCTTGAAAATAATGTTTTAAGCATACCAATTACGCCTTCACCACGAATCGGTTTTTTAAATTCTTTTGTTAGATCTTTTATTTCGATCATAATCTCACTTTCTTTCTTTTTTTCAAAAAAAACATTTTTTAAGAAATTTACTACTTTTTTCACCATAAATCTAGCACAAGGCTTTAAAATTATCAATATTGATTATTGATTAATTAGAACTTTTTTAACAAAAAAGGGGCTGTTAAGAAACTATAAAAGTTTCTTGCCTCTTTTTTTATATTTG
>CAZZGL010000035.1:0-13705 GCA_964654155.1 uncultured Staphylococcaceae bacterium
AAAGTAAAGTTGACGCGCGCGAACTTATTGTTGCATTTACTTTTTCAATTAACATATTAATTTTGATAACTTAAAATTTTTTAATTTACTTTTAAAAATGACTTTGAGGTGTATAATATAATGTAAGTTGATATTAATATTCATATTAATAATCAAAGGGGGAATTAATATGTTCGTTGCCTTTCTATTTGACTCTAGTAATTTAACCTTTATTTTAAACTTGGTATTATTAGGTGTTGTTTTAGTTGTTATTGCATACGCTTTGTTCTCAATGCTTAAGAAAGCTTTACCTCAAGCGTTTCATTTCGTGTTTTTTATTTTATTTCTTGTGGTAGGGTTATTCTTTGTAAAATTTAGTGTTAATTTTATTGCAAACTATGATTTATCATCGCTTCAATTAACAATTCCAGTTGATGGGGCAGAGATTATGGTAACAACGCCACTAAATACAATTAGTGAGTTACTAAAATCAGTTGCGGGAAATGATAAATCTAGCATTATTTATATAGCTCTAAACGATAAAGATTTAAATGAATTAATTCAATCGTTAGCAATGTTAATTGTTGGATATTTAGCTTTCTTTATTTATATACTTGATATAATTTTATTAGCTAAACCAATAGGTACATTAATTTATCACTTAGCTTTTAAATGGATTTTCCCAAAAGAAGTTCGTAAATATAAATACAAAAGAAGATGGAAATCTTTCTTAATTGGTCTTACTAAAGGTACAATTGCAGCGGTGATGTTTTTAACTCCATTTACTTCTTTAGTAAATTCAATTAATAAAGGGATTCAACAAAATAGGACACAAGTTGATGATGGTGGCATAATTGTCGATCAAGAAAGTTATGACAGTATTATGAATTGGGTCGATGCTTATAATGATAGCGTATTTGCTAAAGTAGCTTTTGGTTTAGATAAAGATGGTCGTTCTATAGATATGATTATTACCGATTTAGTTACTAGCGCTGATTATAATGGCAGTGAGTTGCTATTTAGTAATCAAATAAGAACTATTGCGGATACTGCAGAAACCCTTTTAGCAATGGGATTATTGACCGGTGATGGTGGAAGTGGAATTCAAACTTCAACTTTACTTTCAAAAGAATTTATTTCTTCTGCGATTGAAGTTATAAAGAATTCTGATTTTATAATGAATTTATTCCCAATAGTAGTAAATATTGCTGTTTCTTATATTGAAGAAATGGATTTTTATACAAAAAACTTACAATTTGATGATGTTGATTGGAAAAATGAATTAGATACGATTAATGATATATATGGTTCACTCTATGATGCAGGTATTATTACCGACTTAGCGGATGGCAATCAATTTAGTGTTCCTTTTGGTGATGAAAGTGCTGTATCAATAAGAGCTGCATTTGAGGCATTGGATGAGTCAAAATTTTTATCTAGGGTAATCCCTGCAGTTGTTTACTCTTTCGTTACGATGGAAGATGATGAAGGAAATTCTTCTGATTTATCGCTTTATTTATCTGATAAATGGGAAGATTATGAAAATATAAAATGGGGACATGAATTAACAATTGTCTATGATACCCTTTATCAATTAAATGGACTTGGTATTAATTTCTTTGAAAGTGATAGCGGATCAAAAATGACCCCAATTCAAGATTTTAAATTTATTAATGGTTTCTTTAGTAATTCATTAAAAGTTAAATCATTAGAAAGTAATGAAGAGGATGAAGAGACTGATGAAATAATTGATAAATTAATGAATAACTTTAATGAAGTAATAATTATTTTAACTGGTTTAGATGAAAATAAAAAGGTAATTGAAAATAGAGAATATGAAACATTGTTCGATAGTGAATTATTAATAAATTCAATTGATAAGCTACTTCCTCAACTTGTTGATGATTTATTTAGTGGTGATAGTGAGACTACATCTTTAATAAAAAGAGATGATGTTGAATCCGCACTTGGTAAATTAGAAGGAAGCGATGATTATAAAAAGGAAACTTATAGTTTACTAAAAGTATGTAAAGAATTATTGTTTAATGATGAATTTGATTTAATGAATAATGCTGATGAAAATATTTTAAATAATGAATATTTCCAAGATACTTTAAGAGATATTTCTTCTGAAATTGATGACTCAATTCTTCTAAGAACATGTGTACCAACAATTTTTGAAGAATTGCTAAAAGGTGAAGACTTTGGTGGAGATATACCTCTTAGTGGAGCAGATTTGAATTTCCGTAATATCTCATTTGCAGAGGAAATTCCTAATTTACTTGATGGTTATAATAGCATAATGAAAATTGCTTCATCATTAGATAGTGATGATCCAGGAGAAATAATTGAGAATTTAAATACAGATGATTTGGCAAATGCTCTTAAAGCGGTTTATAACTCTAAAATTATTAATCCAGAAAAAGATGGAAAGAAAAATGAAAATTTCTATAAAATTTTAGATTTGATATTTGATAATCAAGATTTTAAAGATATTGGTATTTATCCTAATGGTAAACCTGAATATGATGATTTATTTACAGATGATAAAGATTGGGAAAAAGAAATAGAAGCAGTAGCTACAGTTTTTGCTAATTTAAAGAGTGATTCAATTATTAAATTACTTACTGACTCAGAAGAAAACTTTTCACTTAGTTCAATTAATAGTGAGGAAATTAAAACCTTGTTTGGATCAATCGATAATTCTAAATTACTATCTGGAACTTTTGGTGATTTAATGGATGAGCTTGTGCTTAATTCTTTAGGAATTGATATGGATGGGAACATATCATTTAGAAATGTTACTTCTTGGGCGGATGAAGCTGAGTGTTTTGCTAATGCTCTAGATGCTTTTCAAGAAATTGGTGGTGAAGACTTCACTAACATAGACTTACTTAATAGTGATCCAGGAGCTTGTGAAAACTTACTAATTAATTTTGCTTCACTTCAAATGTTTACTAACAAAGAAGGTAAATATGTATTTGGTGATTTTATCCATGACCTTCTAACTAGCAGCGATGATTTAGCTGAGTATTTAAAAAATCCAACAGATTGGACAATAGAAGATAATTATTCTGAATCAAGAACTGATTTTGAAAAAGCATTTAAAGATTTGGATTGTTCAAAAGATGAAATAAGTAATATTATTGCTGTTATCGATGCATTACAGGCTAATGGTGGATTAGATTCAGTCATGGAAGGAAATAAATCTATTAATCTTAGTGATGTTACTACTCCTTTAGGTGAAGCGACTTCTTTAAGAATGGTTGTGTTTAACATTGTTGATGAGATGATTAATGATAAGGACTCACCATTGAAATTAGGCAATATCAAAGACTATCTAGATACTAAGTTCTTCATAAATGAAAACGATGTTGATTTAAGAAAAGAAGAACTTAATAGAATAGCGGATATTTATGATTCAATTATGGATCTTGGAGATTTTAGTAGTATTGAATGGCTCGATATAGATCCAGAGAATGAAACTAAACCATTATTAATTAATTTTGCTTCATTAAAGATACTTAAAGAGAATTCATTTGGTAAACTTCTTCATGATTTATTAACAGCTGAAGGAGGAGCTTTAGAAAATTATTTAAAAGATCCTTCAGGTTATTCAGATGAAAGCGATTATTCATTATCGAAATATGATTTTGAAAAAGCATCATGGGTTGATGAAGTTAAAAATGATTATCCTGAAATAGACAAATTTGTTAGTGTTATTAAATCGATTCAAGAAATAGGTAGCGGAAATGATAAACCGGGTACTGAAGGGCTTAATTTGATTATGTCTGGAAATATAAGCGAAGATGAATTAGATTCTGTTACTGGAGCTTTATGCAACGCGTCCTCTTTGAGAATGGTGGTATATAATGTTATCGATGATATGATTAAAGGCAGTGATTCATCATTTAATTTAGGAGAAATTAACCTAAGTTATTTAAATACGGAATATTTAATTGACTGTAAACAAGATGAAAGAGAAACAGAAGTTGGAAATGTTGTTAAAATATTTGGTGAAATCAAAGAATTAGGCGATGACTTAAGCAAAATTAATTGGATTGATATGAATACTACAGACACTAAAACTTTATTGACAGATTTTGCTTCTTTAAAAATGTTAAGTAAAGGTAATGAATATTATTTTGATGATTTGGTTTATGATTTATTGATTAAAAGCGGTTCACTTGCGGATTATTTAAGAGATTATGGTTCAACTGCTAAAAATCCTACATATTTAACATCAAAAAGTGATTTTGAGAAGGTATTTACATCTACTAATTCAGAAACAGAAATTAACAATATAATTGAAGTTATTAATAAACTACAAACTATTGGCGCAACAATTGATAAAGACTCTACTCAACCAGGTACATTAGGTCTTAATAGAATTACTAGTGGAAAGGCTAAATCTGGTGAATTAGGTTCAGTAACTGAGGCGTTATGCAATGCATCTTCATTAAAGATGGTAGTTTATAATGTTATTAATGATACGATAAAAGGCGGTAATTCTCCTTTAACATTAGGTAGTATTGATTTAAATAAAGCAAATACAGAATATTTAATAGATTGTGATGATGATTCTAGAAAAGAGGAAGTAAAAAGAATAGTTTCTATTTATGGAATGACTGAAACTGATGAAGGAGAAACCTTTGATGTTTATAATATAGCGATAGATGAATTATTAACCGAGATTCATGAATCACATATTTTAAATACATTTGATAGTCAGTATAGCAAATTTAAATATGGTGACGATTTAACTGTATTTGAACAATTTATTGAATATATGTTATCTCAAAAAGGTTTAAGCGATTATATTACATATGGAATGACAGGTAAAACTGCTAAAAATTTAGTATTAAACGTCGCTAATAATTATTGTGATGATAAAAATGATGAATGGGGAAATGATGGCGAGATTTATTTGTTGAATAATATAATTGAAAAGTCAAAATCACTAGGTGGAGAATTTAGTGATACAGAATTAATTAATTTAAGTAGCAATGACTTTAAAGAATTAATGAATGCAATTAATAAATCGAAATTAACTCATAATGCTGTTTATTATTTCTTTGAAACAACATCTAATAGAATGGGAATTACGACCTTTATTAGAGATGAAAATAAAAGTAAGGTTAATTATCTATTAGGAAATCTAACTAGCGATAAGGACGCGAATGATAAAATAATTGAACAATGTGGAAAAGAAATTGGTTATTTTGCTGATATTATTGATATGGCTAAAACTGGAAAAAATGATACAGAAGGAAATGCTGAAACATTTAATTTTGAAACAGGTAGCATTGAATCATTTATTAAAGATAACAACAATAAATCAACAACACCATTATTCAATTTATTAATTAATTCTAGTATTTATCAATATGATGTAAAAGCAGACATTGTTTATGGTGTCTTTAATTCTGCAGGAATGGCTGATTATATTAGAGGTAGTAATGAAGATGAAAAGATAAATACTGTTAGTAGTCTTTTTGAAAAAGGATTAACTGCTGACGTTGAAGGTGCAAGTATTGATGCTATTTTAAAACAAAAAGGAGATATTGATTTCTCTAAGGTTTCTAAACTAACAGATTTAGATGAAAAGGGTAGCGAGGCAATTTGCAATATTATTAGAAATACTAAACCTGAAGTTAATGGTAATAGATCAAGAGCGTATTTCTCTAGTGAAATTGTTGCAGGTATGTTAACAAAAGCAACAGTAGGTGACAATGTTTCAATTAATTGGTATGATGAAGATTATAAGTATTTAGTTGATGATGTAGCTGATCAAATTAAAGATATCTTAAATGCATATTCTTTATCAAATAAATTAGATAAGAATAGTAATACATTTGTACAAGATTGTACTAACTTTAAGTTATCTATGGAGCAATTAGATGCTGATGAGAAGACAAAAAAACCATGCATTTTAGATGAATTTAAACTTGCAGTATTTAAAGAAGACTATAATTTTGGTGACGAAATTGAAACAATGGATTTTGTAAAAATCGCTGAGGTTATCATTAATGCAAAAAGTTTTGGCTTATAAGGTATTTAAAATGAGGACAGTTTTAGAAAATTATGAAGCACTTTTAGAAATTGAACGCTCTAGTTTTTATTCATATTTGTTTCCTTTGAATGATGAAAAAGAGGCTAAAAGTATTATTGATAGAATAAGAAAAAGTCATCCTAAAGCTAGACATTGTTGTTATGCTTATAAGGTTGGACAATTTCAAAAGTCATCAGATGATGGTGAACCAAAAGGAACAGCGGGAAGACCGTTATTAGATGTTTTACTTAAAAATAACTTGGACAGTGTGCTAGTTATTGTAGTAAGATATTTTGGTGGGATTAAATTAGGTGCGGGTAGATTACTTCGCACTTATGTTGATTCGGCAATGCTAGCGGTTAATAAGGCTATGATTTATGAGGTGTGTGAGGCTTATGCATATAGATTAACCCTTAGTCATTCGTTTCATGACTTATTAGTGCAGCATTTAAGAAGAAATGATGTTAATATTGATAAGGTATTTTTTAAAGAACAAGTCATTATGGAAGTTAGTTCTTTAAATGATATAGAAAAAACAATTGATTCCTTATTTAATAAACAAGTTAAAATTGAAAGATTAAATAAGAAAATTGTATATAGATAAGGAGATGTTAGAATGAGTGAATGCAATCACGATTGTAGTAGTTGCAATCAAGAATGTGGTGAAAGAAAAATTGAAAAAATAACTACAAATGAAAAAAGTAAAGTTAGACGTGTTATTGGAGTTCTATCTGGAAAAGGTGGAGTGGGAAAATCATTTGTATCGGCTTTACTTGCTTCTGAATTAAGAAAAAGAAATTATAATGTTGGTATTTTAGATGCTGACATTACTGGTCCTTCAATTCCTCAAGCTTTTGGAATTGATACTCCAGCAATGGGAGAAAATGGCTTAGTTTATCCAGCAATTTCTAAAACAGGCATTAGTATTATTTCATCAAGTATGTTCCTTCAACATAAAGAAGATCCAATTATTTGGCGAGGAGTTATGTTAGGAGAAATGGTAAAACAATTTTACCATGATGTTTATTGGGACGATGTTGACTTTTTAATTGTTGACATGCCACCAGGAACTGGAGATGTCGCTTTAACCACTTTCCAATTCTTACCAGTTGATGCCATTGTTATTGTGACTTCACCACAAGATTTAGTTTCAACAATTGTGCAAAAAGCAGTTAGAATGACTACGATGATGGATATACCAATTTTAGGATTAGTGGAGAATATGGCTTATGTTGAATGTCCATGTTGTAAAGAAAAAATTGAAATATATGGTAAATCACATGTTCAAGAAGTTGCTGATGCTTATGGATATGATGTTTTAGCAAGAATACCACTTAAAGCGGATAATGCCGCTTTAGCGGATGAAGGAAAAGTTGAATTTATCAATGCAGACTTTTTATCATCTTTAGTGGATGCAGTTGAAAAAGTTAAAGAAAAGGAGGAGTAACATGATTACTAATCAAGAATATTCTAAACGTCGAGAATTATTTCTTGAAAAAATGAAAAATAATTCAGTGGCAATTTTATATTCAGGTACTTTGATGAAAGCTTCAGCGGATCAAACTCATCCTTTTGAAGTTAATCGTAACTTTTATTATTTAACTGGAATTAGACAACCAGATTCAATGTTAATTATGGTTAAAATTGCTGGTAATACAAATACATTTTTGTTCATTGATGAAGTAGATCCAAATAGAGTTAAATGGACTGGAAAAATGTTATCTGTGAGTGACGCTAATGAAATAAGCGGTATTAAAGATGTTTTATTTACCAAACATTTTGAAAGTAAAGTTGAGCTTCTATTAGATTGTCAAAAGAATGCTTATGGAAGAATTGAAAATATATATTTAGACTTAGAAAATGGTTTATTCGTTACAAGAGAAAAAACTACTAAAGATATTGCTTTTGAAATGTCTAAACGATATTTTGGATTAAGTGTTGAAGATGCTTATCCTTTAATTGTTACCTTAAGAATGATTAAATCAAATGCGGAAATTGAAGAAATTCGTAATTCAATTAAAGTTACAAAAATTGGTTTAGAAACTATTCTTAGAAATTTAAAACCAGGATTATATGAATATCAAATTTCTTCCTTATTTGCATATACAGTTGCTGATTATAACAATTCTGGATTAGCTTTTGATACAATCGCTGCGGGAGGAGAAAATGCAGTTATTTTACATTATCCTAACCCAAATTCATTATTAAAGAATGATACATTATTATTGCTTGATTTAGGAGCGGAAAAGAATCTCTATCGAGCCGACATTTCACGTACATATCCTGTAAGTGGAAAGTATAATGACCGTCAAAAAGAAATATATGAGATGGTTTTACGTTGTAATAAGGCAGTTAGTAATTTTATTCGTCCAGGAATCACTTTAGGAGATATTCAAAAATTTGCTTTTGAATTTTTAAAAACTGAGTTAATTGGTCATGGATATATTAATAATGAAAAGATATTAGAAGCGGCAAATAATGAAATAATTAATCGAGAATTAGTTTCACCATTATCAGATGAAGAAAAAGATAAAATAAGAAAACAAATGGAACATGATGCTGTATTTAAATATTATTATCATAATGTTGGTCATCATTTAGGATTAGATACTCATGATGCTAGCTTTAGAGATATGAAGTTAGAGCCAGGTATGGTAATTACTGATGAACCAGGATTATACTTTGCAGAATACGGTATAGGTGTTCGTATTGAAGATGATATTTTAGTTACGGAAGATGGATGTGAAGTTTTATCAAAAGATATCATTAAAGAAGTAAAAGATATCGAAAAATTTATGGCACAAGAATAAGAGGCTTTTAAGAAACTTAAAAGGTTTCTTGCCTCTTTTTTTATAGGAAGGTAGTTATGAATATAAAAGAATTAATTAGTGAAATAGAAAAAGAAGGAAGTCAATCAAAAAAAGAGTTTACTGGAAGAATAATTCCAACAAAGAAAGTGATCATTAGCGGAGCACCGATACCATTTATAAAATCAAAAGCGAAGAAATTAGTTAAAGAAGAAGAAATAGATTTATCTTTATTAGGAACATATTATGAAATTGATATTCTTTTAGGTTTGATGATTGCATATTCACCGCTTTCAATTGAAGAAAAATATAAACTTATTGATGTTTATCTTTCAAAAGCGGATAATTGGGCGGATATTGATATCTTTTCAAGCGCTTTTAAAGTTAAAGATTTTTCTTTAGGATTGAAATATATAAAGAAATATCTACAATCTACAAGTCCTTATGAAAGAAGATTTGGATATATTCATTTCTTAAGTAATTATGTAAAGAAAGAATATGTTAAGGAAATATTTCCTTTAATTAATAATGATGAAGATTATATTGTCCAAATGGGAATTGCGTGGCTACTTTCTGTTACATTTATAAAGTGTAAAGAAGAGACTCTAGAATACTTAAATAAAGCGGCTTTAAGTCCACAAATTATAAGAATGTTTATAAGAAAAGTATGCGATTCAAGAAGAGTAAGTGATGAAGATAAGGAATTTGTAAAAACGCTAAAAAACCATTAAAAAAACAACTTTTTTTAAATCACAATTGAAAAAAATAATTGTAATTAGTACAATATATTTAAAGAAAAAGGACAGGTGATTATAAATGGAAAGAGGCAGCGGTGTATTATTACACATTTCATCTCTTCCTAGTAAGCATGGAATAGGAACTTTTGGTAAAGAAGCAAGAAACTTTGTAAAGATCCTTCATGCTGCAGGACAAAAATATTGGCAAGTTTTACCACTTAATCCAACAAGTTATGGAGATTCACCATATCAATCATTTTCCGCATTTGCGTTAAATCCATATTTTGTTGATTTAGATATTTTAGTTAAAGATGGTTATTTAACAAAAAAAGAGATTAAAAAGATTAAAGGGGGAACAAACCCTCATTATGTCGATTATGGACGCGTTTATGAAGAACGTTTTGACATTTTGCGTTTAGCATTTTCTCGCGCATATGAAATTGAAAAAACTAAATTAGAAAAGTTTTTACATAAAAATAGATATTGGTTAGAAGATTATGCTGATTTTATGTTAATTAAAGATTTATTTGGTGGAAAGAGTTGGTTAGAGTGGCCACGCTTATATAAAATACACCATAAAAAAACCATTGTTGCAACACGAAATGAGCATATTGAAAATTTCTGGTTTTATGTATTTATTCAATATCATGCATTTGATCAATATATAAGATTACGCAGATATGCAAATTCAAAAGGAATTCAAATTATTGGTGATATGCCAATTTATGTTGCTTGTGATAGTGCGGATGTCTGGGCAAATCCAAAACTTTTTAAATTAGATCATAAACGTAATCCAGAATTAGTTGCTGGTGTACCACCAGATTATTTTAGTGAAACTGGTCAATTATGGGGTAATCCTATTTATGATTGGGAAAAAATGAGAAAAACTTCTTATCGCTGGTGGATATTACGAATTAAACAAATGTCAAAATTATTTGATTGTTTAAGAATTGATCACTTTAGAGGATTTGAAGCTTATTGGGCGGTTAAATATGGAGAACCAACTGCGATTAATGGCGAATGGATTAAAGGACCAGGTCATGAAATAGTTGATGCTTTTAAAAGCGCCGCACCTAAACTACAAATCATCGCTGAAGATTTAGGAGTAATTACAGACGCTGTTCGTGAATTGTTAGCCTATAGTGGTTATCCAGGATTAAAAGTTTTCCAATTTGCTTTTGGAGGTGATAAGGATGATCCATTCTTACCACATACTTATCAAAATAATTGCGTAGCTTACTTAGGTGCTCATGATAATGATGTGACTTTAAACTTTATTTTAGAAAATGAAAAAGAAGCTGAAGCCATGAGAAATTATTTAAATTGTTATGGTAATGAAGATGAAGTTTTAGAAGCGGCAATTATGCGTTTAATGCATAGTAACGCAAATGTTGTAATCTTTACAGCACAAGATTTACTTCATTTAGGAAAAGAATCAAGAATGAATATTCCTGGTACCGCAGTTGGCAATTGGCAGTTTAGAGCAACTAAAGAACAATTAGATGCTAATTTTGCCAGAAATTTATATTATAAAACAGGCGATGGAAATCGTATTTAAATAGGTGAAATAAAATGAAAAAATACATCTTATCTATAGATCAAGGAACTACATCTACTCGCGCGATTCTTTTTGATAAAAATGGAACTGCGATTTGTGTTGCTCAACATGAGTTAAGGTGTATTTTTCCTTATTCAGGTTATGTTGAACAAGATGCTTTAGAAATTTGGTTGAGCGTTATTGATGTAATTAATGAAGTTTTAATTAAATCGAATGAAACTTTAGATTCTGTCGCATCTATTGGAATTACAAATCAAAGAGAAACAACGATTGTTTGGGATAAAAGCACGGGAATGCCGGTATATAACGCAATTGTATGGCAATCGCGTCAATCTCAAGAAATATGTGAACGTTATTCATCTTATAAAGAACAAATTCATCAAAAAACAGGCTTATTAATTAATCCATATTTCAGTGCTTCTAAAATTAGATATATTTTAGAACATATTGAAAATGGACAACAAAAAGCGGAAAATGGTGAACTATTATTTGGTACCGTTGACACATGGATATTGTATAAGCTGACCAAAGGAAAAGTTCATTCAACCGACGTGAGTAATGCTTCAAGAACGATGCTATTTAATATTTTCGATTTATCATGGGATGAAGAACTATTAAATCTATTTAATATTCCAAAATGTATGTTACCAGAAGTTCATCAATCAAGTTATATTTACGGAGAAGCAAACTTTTTTGATTCGGATGTTCCTATTTCTGGAATTGCTGGAGATCAACAAGCAGCATTATTTGGACAAGCATGTTTTAAAGAAGGAAATCTAAAAAACACCTACGGAACTGGATGCTTTTTATTGATGAATACCGGAAATAAACCGGTTATTTCTAAAAAGGGACTTTTAACTACCATTGCGTGGATGATAGATAATCAAGTTACCTATGCTTTAGAAGGCTCGGTTTTTGTTGCTGGAGCTTCAATTCAATGGTTACGGGACCAAATGAAAATGATTGTTGATGCAAGCGATAGTGAAAGAGTAGCAAATAAAGCAGATCCAAATTCGAATGTATATGTAGTACCGGCATTTGTAGGATTAGGCACACCATATTGGGATGATAATGCTCGAGGTGCCGTATTTGGACTAACACGAGCCACTACTAAATATGATTTTGTTAAAGCCACACTTGAATCAATCGCGTATCAGTCTCGAGATGTTATTGAAGTTATGAAAGATGAAACTCATCTTGATTTGCAAGTTTTAAAAGTGGATGGAGGGGCAACTGCAAATGGATATTTAATGCAGTTCCAATCTGATTTACTCCAAACAAACATCCTTTTACCAAAATGTTTAGAAACGACAGCTTTAGGTGTTGCTTATCTTTCAGGACTTGCAGTTAAATTCTGGGATAATGTATCATCCATTCAAAGTATTCATAAGTATCAAAAAACATATTATCCTCAAGAAGATAAAGATAATATGGAAAAGAAATACGCTTATTGGAAAGTTGCAATAAAGGCAACAAGAATATTTAAATAGTAAATAAAAATGGTTAGGCTACTTATTTAGCTTAACCATTTTGTTATCCTATAAAAATGCAATTAATGAGAAAATGAATGCTGCAAGTGAAATAATTAGAGGTACAGAAGCGACTTTAAATATTGAAATTTTTGGATCATTTTCAATTGTGCTTTCATATTTCTTAAAGCTTTTCTTATTAATGAAGAATCCTACAAGTGCAGCGATAAGTCCAATTAATGGGAAAATGAATAATTCTTCACTTAATAAAGTGATTAATGTAAAGGACCCGGTGAATATCATACTGGTAATAGAGGCGACTTTAGCAAGCTTTTGAGCTTTAGTGGCTCTATTAAAAGTTGATCTATCAGTAGGATAATTTTTACAAGAATAACATCCATTATGAAGATTGAAAGAGAAACCATATATCTTTCCTTTATATTCCATTTTAATATAAATTACTGGAACTAAATATGCGGAAACATCCCAAGACCTTGATTCATATCTTTGCCAACCAGAAGGAAGTTTTCCTTCGATAACTTTTCCTAAAGCAGCACGGAGTTCTTCATAGGTGAAGACGTTTGCTTCGTTCCAAGCAGGAATTTTTGAAGCATATGTTTGTGATAAATCTTTAACGACGGTATAATCACCTTTACCATAGTATTGGGTGATGTTTAATGAATCTGGTCCACCACAACGACCAAAATTAGAAATTTGACCATTATATGATTTATTATTAACAACATAATCTAAATCGATATTGTATTGATAAATAACACACATATAACGGTTAATAGATGATGAGGATTCGGTTAAATTTCTAAATTGTTTCGCAAATTCTTTATCGACGAATCTATCTTTTATCATTGTATTATAGATAGTGTTTAAAGCAGTAGAAATTGAGAAATTCTCTTTTAAAATACCGACTTCCTTACAGAATGAAAAATTTTTATTAGTTAGTATCATTTTTTTAACTCCTTATGGGCTAATTATATGTTATTAAATTGTTTATTTCAACAAAAAACCGGCTATTTTCCATTATTTTGGCTATTTTTGCTAATGAAGTTCCGCTTTTTATATGATATTATATAGGTGTTTAACAC
>CAZZGL010000036.1:0-13228 GCA_964654155.1 uncultured Staphylococcaceae bacterium
TACCACTTTATTTTTTCGCCTTTTTAAAGTAGAAATTAACTTTTCACTTCAGCAACTTTTTTTCAAAATAACAGTTTATAAAATTAAGCGTCTTTGTTTACTCACTTTTTCCACATTCCCACATTTAAGTGTTTTTTATTCACATTGTTTCCCACATTAAAAAGATGTGGAAAATGTGGAAAAGTAGATTTTATCGACGATTTTTTTTAATTTTTTATGTGGGAAACTTCAAACTATAAACTCAGATGAACTTTTTCCTCATATTTATGGTATTATTTATAAAGTCGTAAAGGAGTATTTTTTATGTTAAAAACCGTTTCAGAAAAAAAACGCATTTGGGATAAAGTTTTATTAGAAATAGAAAGCAAATTACAAGATCGACATATATTTGATTCTTTTTTTTCGCAAACTTTTATTCATTCAATCGATAATGACACAATTATTGTATCCGCAAACTCACATTTAGCAGAAACAATTTTAAATCAAAAATATCAAAGTCTGGTTGAAGAAATAATCAAAGAAACCACTCAGTCGAATTTTAAAATTAAATTCGTTTTTGCTAATAATTTAAAAGAACTTAGTGAAAATGTTTCTCATGTCGTCGAAAAATCAAAATTTTTCAATAATTCGTTCATTAATCCTAAATATACTTTTGATAGTTTTGTTGTAGGTCAATGCAATCGCGAAGCCTCTCAAGCTTCTCTTATGATAGCATCTAACCCTGGTAAATTATTTAATCCTCTATTCATTTATTCACAATCAGGATTAGGAAAAACTCACTTATTACACGCGATTGGAAATTATATTAAAGAAAATTCTCCAAGATTGAAAGTTTTGTATATTTCCACTGATGATTTTGTTGATGAATTTGTCCGTTCTGCTAGGGGAGAAAATGAAATTGAACGCTTTAGAGATTTTTTTAAATCAATTGATGTTCTTCTTATCGATGATATTCAATTTTTAGCGGATAAAGTCAAAACAGCTGAAATGTTCTTTAACTTATTTAATACAATGATTAACGCTGGTAAACAAGTAGTCTTAACTTCTGATCGTCATCCTAATGATTTAAAAGGACTAGAGGCTAGACTTGTTACCCGATTTAATGCCGGTTTAAGTATTAATATTCAAAATCCTGATAAAGATACTCTTATTTCGATATTAAAGAAGAAAATTTCAGCAAATAATTTAGATATAAATAATTTCGATGATGATGTCTTAGAATTTTTTGCAGATAAGTTTTCAAAAAATGTTCGAGAATTAGAAGGCGCAATCAATAGACTTCTGTTCTATTCTATTAATATAAAACAATCTAATCATATTGATTTAGCTTTGGCTATTGAATCGGTTTCATCAATTATTAATGTCAAAGAAACTGAAAGAAAATTAGATGAAGAAAGAATCATTGAAGTTGTCGCAGATTATTACAATTTAACTGTATCTCAGCTAAAAGGAAACACAAGAACAGCTCAATTAGCAATGGCAAGACATATTTCTATGTACCTTATAAGAACAATACTCGATGTTCCTTTTAAAAAAATCGGTGATGCCTTTGGAGGTAAACATTATTCTACCGTTATGGACGCTGTGGAAAAAGTTGAGAAAAATCTAAAAACTACTCCACAATTAGGTGAGGCTATAAACGACATAAAAAAACGATTAAAAAAGTAAAAAATCTAACATTTACCATATAAATATGGTATAATATTCCAAGTAAAGGCTTTTTAAATAATGTTTTCCACATTATCCACACCCTTTATTATAATTATTAATTTTTTAAGGAGATTCAATATATGAAATTTACAATTGACAGAGACGCCTTCTTAAAAGGCTTAAACATCGCTAGTAAAGCTATTGGTTCTAAATCACCAATTCCTATTATGATAAATTTTAAATTACAACTAACAATAGAAGGTCTTTCTATTACAGGCAGTAATAATGAAATAACAATAAAAACATTGATTCCAATTTCTATTAATGATGAAAGAATTATTGGTGATATAGAATATGGAGCCACTTTAGTTTCTAATAAAATTTTAACTGACATTGTTAGAAAAGTTGAAGGACAAAAAATTAATTTTGAAGTTATAGATGAAACAATCGTACAAATCAGCGATAATCGTTCTAATTTCAAACTTAACGCAATTAGAGTTGAAGAATATCCTGAAATCGATTTAAGCAATAATGGTGTAGCTTTATTAATTAATAAAGGATCATTCCAATCATTAATTTCACAAACCGCTTTTGCGGCTTCTAACAAAGAACAAAGACCTATTCTTACTGCAGTTAATTTACAAGCTGATAACGGAAGATTAATCGCCACCGCAACCGACAGTGCTCGTTTAGCAAGAAAAGAGATTATGTTGAAAGAAACTTATGAATTTACAGCAAACATTCCTGCTAAAGTTTTAACTGAAGTTTCTAAATTGATTGAAAGCGAAAATATCGAAAATATATCTTTAGCGATTAATGAAACAAAAGCTTTATTCTCTTTTGGAACAACAGTTGTAAGTTCACGTTTAATAAGTGGAGATTATCCTAACACCAAAAATATAGTACCTAAATCGTTTAACTATTTCTTGGAAGCTAATTCTCAAGAGTTGATTTCTGCAATGGAACGTGTTTCGCTTCTTTTATCAGAAAAAGAAAATGTTGTTAAGTTAACAATGTCTTCTGAAGGCGTTGAAGTCTCGACAAAATCCTCACAAATTGGTTCTGCAACAGAAAAAATTAATACATGTCAATATGAAGGCGAAAGATTAGAGATATCTTTTAATTCTAACTATGTAATTGAAGCTATCAAGGCTTGTGATTCGGAAGATGTAACCCTTGCTTTCTTAGGAGAAATGAAACCTTTTGTTATCAAAAATGGTCAAGATGATTCTCAAATTCAATTAGTTACACCAATGAGAACTTACAATTAATAAATTGGTAAAAAATAAGACGAAAATAAGATAAATTTTAGTCACAAATAAAGGAAATATTTATATTTCCTTTTTTCTTTATTTTTGATATAATAAAATAAGTCGGAAATAAAAGGAGAAAAAGAAATGAAAAAAATAGCAATACATACACCTTATATAACCTTAGGTCAATTTTTAAAACTTGCTAATATTATTTCAAATGGTGGAGAAGCTAAATTTTTTCTTTCCTGTAACATGCCACTTGTTGATGGTGAAAAAGATAATCGTCGTGGAAGAAAACTTTATCATGGAATGATTGTTAAAATAAATGATGAAGAGTTTCAAATCGTTGAAGAATGATTGTTAAAAATATAGAACTCCTTAATTTTCGAGGATATGAAAAATTGAGTTTAAAACTAGAACCAAATATTAATGTTTTGGTTGGCAAGAACGGAGCGGGGAAAACCAATTTAGCGGAAGCGATTTCTTATCTTTCTATTGCAAGATCTTTTAGAACAAATGATGAAAAAGAACTAAGAATGAGAAACAAATCGTTTTCAAAAATTCAAGGATTGTTCGAAATAGGCACTAGAAAAGCTAAAGTTGAAATCATTTTAACCCAAAAAGGAAAGCAAATAACTATTAATGGCTCTAAAATAAACTCTTTATCAGAATTGTTAAATGAATGTCATGTTCTTGTATTTAAACCGGGAGATGCGTTTTTATTTGACGACTCTCCTTCTGAAAGAAGAAAATTGGTTAATTTGGAAATTTCTCGGCAATCTAAAAAGTATTTATTTTCAATTCGAAAATATGAAAAACTTCTTCAAGAAAGAAATACAATTTTGAAAGAAGAAAATGTTGATTTACTTCAGCTAGATGTTATTACACGCATGTTAATAGAAACTTCTAGAGAAATAATTAAATATAGAATTAACTTTTTCCAAAAAATCAATCCGCTTGTAAGAAGAATTGCAAACACATTAACTAAAGGTCAAAAAGAATATGAATTTAAATATGAACCTTTTGTTAAATATGATGAAACAAATTTTGAAGAATGCGCCTTAAAAGCATTTGAAAAGGCAAAAGAGAGTGATTTGAGGTATCGGTTAACAACTATAGGCGTTCATAGAGAAGACTTCTCTTGTGCTTTAAATGGAGCTGAAATAAAAGCTTCGGGATCACAAGGAGAAAAGCGCTTAGCGGCACTCATCTTAAAGCTATCTATTTATGAGTTAGTAAAAGATGAAGAAAAAAAGCCGATTTTAATTTTAGATGATGTGTTTTCAGAATTAGATGAAGGGGTACAAAACGAATTATTAAAATTTATTCGGAATTATAGTCAAGTGATTATAACAACAACCGAATGGAATAAAAATGAAACCGCAGCGATATACGATGTGGTGAATCATGTAGTGACAAGGAGGGTTACTTATGGAAGATGAAAGCAGAGTGGAAATTCAAGAGGAAGAATTAGAAAAAGCTTCTGCTGATTACACAGAAAAAAACATTCAAGTTTTAGAAGGATTAGAGGCGGTAAGAAAACGTCCAGGTATGTATATCGGAACAACCTCGTCAGCTGGTCTTCATCACCTTGTATGGGAAATTGTTGATAACGCAATCGATGAAGCACTAGCAGGGTATTGTGATACGGTTAAAATTACAATTAATAAAGGAGACACAATTACTGTTAGTGATAATGGACGTGGAATTCCAGTGGGCATAGTTGAAAAAACAGGAGTATCAGCGGTAGAAACTGTCTATACTGTTTTACACGCTGGTGGCAAATTCGGAGAAGGCGGAGGCTATAAAGTTTCTGGTGGTCTTCATGGTGTTGGTGCTTCAGTTGTTAACGCTCTTTCAGAGTGGCTAGAGGTTATTGTCCATAAAGAAGGCGGCATTCATCGTATTAGTTTTAAAAATGGCGGTCATGTTGAAAGTCATTTAACTCGTATTGGAGATTGTGATGACACAGGCACAATTGTAACTTTTAAACCAGATGCAACTATTTTTACCGAAACAACAGAATACAATTATGAAACTATCCGTGATCGTGTTAGACAAATGGCGTTTTTGAATAAAGGTATTCATATGATTGTTACAGATAATCGTGGTGAAACTCCTATTCAAGATGAATTCCATTATGAAGGCGGCATTAAAGAATATGTTACATATTTAGATAGAACTAAAACACCTCTTTTTGAAGATGTTATTTATTGTGAAGGAAGAGAAGGTGGCATTTACGCTGAAATAGCTATGCAATATAATGATTCCTACACATCTAATGTTTATTCGTTCTGTAATAACATTAATACTCATGAAGGTGGAACGCACGAAGAAGGATTTAGGATGGCTATCACTAGAGTTATTAACAATTATGCTAGACAAAATAAATTCTTAAAAGAAAATGAAGATAATTTAACAAACGAAGATGTTCGTGAAGGGTTAGTTGCTATCATTTCCGTTAAGCACCCTAACCCACAATATGAAGGCCAAACAAAAACTAAATTAGGAAATAGTGAAGTTCGTAAAATCGTTTCTTCAATAGTTGGGGAACAACTAAATAGGTTATTACAAGAAAATCCTAAAACCGCAAAATTGATCATGGAAAAGGTTGTTTTGGCGGCGAATGCTCGATTGGCAGCAAGAAATGCTCGAGAAGCAACAAGAAGAAAAGGCGCACTTGAAATAAGTACTTTACCAGGAAAACTTGCAGATTGCTCTTCTAAGGATGCGGAAAAATGTGAACTCTATATTGTTGAGGGGGATTCCGCAGGTGGAAGTGCTAAAAATGGACGAGATCGTGAAATTCAAGCTATTTTACCTTTAAGAGGTAAGATCTTAAACGTCGAAAAAGCTCAAGAGAAACATATCTTTGCTAATGCAGAAATCGGAAATATGATTACTGCAATCGGTGGTGGTTTTGGTGAAAATTTTGATGTTAGTAAAATTAGATATCACAAGATTGTTATTATGACCGATGCTGATGTTGATGGCTCTCATATTAGAGTATTATTATTAACGTTCTTCTATCGTTTTATGAGACCACTTATTGAACAAGGATATATTTATATTGCCCAACCTCCTCTTTATAAGGTTGAATGGAGAAAAAAAGTGTTCTACTGCTATAATGATGAACAATTAGAAGTGTTGAAAGCACGCATAGGCGCTGGTGCAAAATTAGATATTCAACGTTATAAAGGTTTAGGTGAAATGGATGCGCATCAATTATGGGAAACAACAATGGATCCTAGTGCAAGAAAGATGTTAAGAGTTACTCTTAGTGATGCCATTGAAGCAGATCAAGTATTCGATATGTTAATGGGCGAAAAAGTTGAACCAAGAAAAGAATTTATTCACGCAAACGCACAGTTTGTTAAGAATTTAGATATCTAGTAAAGGAGGAACAAAAAAATGGCTGATGAAGAAAATAAAGTCGAAGAATTGACCGAAGAAGAACAAGCTGAAGTTGATTCATTAAGCGATATTGAAGAAGGTATAGTTGCTGGATTAGCAGATGTTGATTTAGCAAAAGAAGTTCGTAATTCATTTTTAGATTATTCAATGTCTGTTATTGTTTCTCGTGCTTTACCAGATGTTAGAGATGGTTTAAAACCGGTTCATCGCCGTATTATTTATGGTATGAGTGAATTAGGAATGCAACCAGATAAACCTTATAAAAAATCCGCACGTATCGTTGGTGATGTTATGGGTAAATATCACCCACACGGAGACTCTTCAATCTATGGTGCGCTAGTTCGTTTAGCTCAACCTTTTGCTATTCGTTATACTCTTGTTGATGGACACGGTAACTTTGGTTCTATCGATGGTGATAGTGCAGCTGCAATGCGTTATACAGAAGCTAGAATGGCAAAAATTGCTATGGAGATGGTTCGAGATATTGATGAAGATACCGTTGATTTTATGGATAACTATGATGGTAGTGAAAAAGAGCCAGTAGTTCTTCCATCAAGATTCCCAAATTTACTTGTCAATGGCGCAAACGGAATTGCTGTTGGTATGGCAACAAATATTCCACCACATAATTTGGGTGAAGTAATTGATGCTGTAAAAGCAGTCGCTCATAATCCAGATATTACTGCTGTCGAATTAATGAATACATGTTTATTAGGACCAGACTTCCCTACTGGTGGTATGATATTAGGTAAAGGCGGAATTAGAAAAGCTTATGAAACCGGACAAGGAAGTATCGTGATTCGTTCTAAAGCAGAAATAGTTGATAGAGAAAATGGTAAAAAAAGGATAGTCGTTACAGAAATCCCTTATCAAGTTAACAAATCGAACATGATAGAGGCTATAGCAAAGTTAGTTCGAGATAAAGTTATTGAAGGAATTACTGACTTAAGAGATGAATCCAATAAAGAAGGTATTAGAATAGTTATTGATTTAAGAAAAGATGCAGTTCCAGAGGTTATTTTGAATCAATTATATAAATTGACTCAATTACAAGTTTCATTTGGAATTATTATGCTTGTTTTAGATCATGGACAACCAAAGGTTCTTCCTATTGTTGATATCTTAAAACTCTATTTAGAGCATCAAGTTGAAGTCGTTGAAAGAAGAACAAATCACTTGCTTAAGAAAGCGTTAAACCGAGAACATATTCTTGAAGGTTTATTGATTGCTCAAGATAACATTGATGAAATTGTTTCATTAATTAGAAATAGTCAAACGACAGAGATAGCAAAAAATGCTTTAATTGAAAGATTCTCATTATCAGAAGTTCAAGCAAAAGAAATATTAGATATGAGACTCGCAAAATTAACAGGATTAGAAAAAGCAAAACTTTTAGATGAATTAGAAAAAGTGAGAGTCTTAATAGCATCTTATCGTGAATTACTAAGTTCAAGAGAAAATATTGTTGAATTAATTCTTAAAGAATTAGATGAAATTAAAGAAAAATATTCCGATGATAGAAGAACTGAATTATCAAACGATTTATCTAATATAGATGATGAAGATTTAATTCCAGAAGAAGAAATAGTAATAACTTTAACTAAGAATGGTTATATTAAACGCTTAGCGACAGATACTTTTAAAACTCAAAATAGAGGTGGACGTGGAATTAAAGGAATGCAAACAAACGAGAATGATGTTGTTGACATTCTTGTTCATACGAAAACCCATACAGATGTCTTGTTCTTTACAAATAAAGGTAAAGTATATCGAATTAGAGGATATCAAATTCCAGAATTCTCAAGAACTTCAAAAGGGTTGCCAATTGTCAACTTATTAAATTTTGAAAAAGAAGAGAAAGTTATGTCTATTCTTTCTATGGATGAATATAAAAATGGAGAATATCTCTTCTTTATTACAAAAGCAGGACTGGTAAAGCGTACAGAAGCGGTAGAATTTGCTTCAATTCGTCAAAATGGTAAGATTGCAATAACCTTAAAGGATGGAGATGAACTATTCTCTGTAAAGCGTACAAATGGCAAATCTTTAATAGGCATTGCGGTTAATAAAGGAAAAATGGTTAAATTTCCTGAATCAGATGTTCGCTCAATGGGAAGAACTGCAGCTGGTGTTAAAGGAATTAATGTTGATGGAAGTTATGTTGTTGGCGCAACGACATCATTAGAAGGACAATATATTCTTGCTGTATCAGAAAACGGATACGGAAAAATGTCTATAGCTGATGATTATCGATTAACATCAAGAGGAACAAAAGGAGTCTTAACTTTAAATATTACTCCAAAGACAGGTTCTCTAGTTGCGTTATCTTCAGTTAATGGTGATGAAGACTTAATGATTATCACCAAAGGTGGAATTGTTATTAGAATGACTTTATCACAAGTAAAAATTGCTGGTAGAAACACACAAGGTGTTCGTTTAATTAGATTAGATGAAGGACAAGAGATATCTTCGATTGCAATCGTTCCTCATGATGATGAAGAATTTGCTGAAGAAGTAGAAAATAAAGAATAAAAAAAAGAAAAGCCAAGATTGTTATCCCTTTTTGGCTTAATTATACGAAATGAGGCTGTAATTAACTTGTAAAAGAGTTCATACAGCCTTTTATATTAGAAATATTTGTTTTTATAAGATTTTTAGTAAACTTAATGCAATAACTGTAGCACCAAGAGCAATTAAATAAATACTGAAGTACCACAATTTTCCTTTTTTTATTATTTTTAATAAAAATTTTAAAGAAAAATAAGTTACAATTCCAGCAATTGCAATTCCTATAATATAAGGAATTGTTAATGATGAATCATAAGAAAGAGGATTTTTAATTAAATCGTAAACTTCGACAAGAAATGATCCTGTTGAAACAGGTATGAACATTAAGAAAGCAAAATTTGTAGAATCTTCATTGCTAAATTTTCTAGTTTTTAATCCTGAAATAGTGATTCCAGAACGAGAGATTCCAGGAAGAACACCGATTGCTTGGAACGAACCTACGATTAGAGCGTCTAAAGCAGTCATTTCTTTGATTTTTCTTTCATATTTTAAACGATTTATAATAAATAGAATTATAGCGGTAATCAAGAAATCTATACCAAGATAAATGTTATTTTTAAAGACTTCTTCAATTATATCTTTTAAAAACAAACCTACTAAGCCAGCAGGGATTGTGGCAATTATAAGCATTAATACTAATTTAGAATTATAAATAGCTTCTTCACTTCTATCATTTTTAAAAATAAATAATAAAGTATATTTTATCATTGCCCAAATATCTTTTGCATAAAAAACAATAACAGCGATTAAACTTCCAGCATGAAGAAAAATAGATAGTGTTAAAGAAGGATCAATATTGACTATTTTGCTAGCAAGTGTGATATGACCTGATGAAGAGATTGGAAGAATCTCAGCGACTCCTTGAACAAAAGCGATAAAAATGTATTTTAATATTTCGAGTAATTTATGACCAAATAAAAAAAGCATAAAAACACCTCAATTCGCTATTATTATATTATAAAAATAGGAACGATAAAACAAAAATATCAATTTATATGTCTTGATATTCATTGTGTTAACCGGTAAAATAAAGGTGCTCAAAAATAAAGGCTAGTAAAAAGAGAAGTTTAGTAGAGAGTCATTGTTTGGTGAAAGATGATAAATTAACTTTTGAATCCACCTTTTAGAGAGAACTTAATCGTTCCGTTGCTTGCGTTAAAAGCAAAGAGATATGTTTTCAATAAGAGAAAATAAAAAAGGGTGGTACCGCGTTGATTACGTCCCTACTAAGGGGCTTTTTTTATGGTTTGAAAGGAGAAAAGATTATGTTAGATTTAAATTTAATTAAAACAAATCCTGAATTTGTATCCGCTGCACTTAAGAAAAAAGGATGGGATGTTGATTTTACGGATTTAATTGCCAAAATGAATTTACGCTTAGAGTTGTTACAAAAAGTTGAATCTATGCGCGCAGAGAAAAATGCTTTATCTGCTTCAGTTCCAAAAGTTAAAAAAGAAGGAGGAGATGTTACTCTTATTTTCAAAAAAGTTAAAGAATTATCTGCGTTAATGGCAGATGATGAAAAAAAACTAGAAGAATTAGAGAATGAGATTAAAACATTTGTTGAAGCTTTACCAAACTTGCCAGATGAAGATTTATTAGGCGGAGAAAAAGAAAATAATAAAGTAATTCGTGTTGTTGGAACAAAGCCACAATTTTCATTTAAACCAAAAGATCATGTTGAACTTGCAGAGTCATTAGGTCTTGTTGATTATGAAAGAGGTGCAAAAATATCTGGAAGAGGAACTTGGATTTATACAGGGTTAGGCGCACAACTAGAATGGGCATTGATCAATTATTTTATTTCCACTCACCTTGCAGATGGATACACAATGATTCTTCCACCGCATTTATTAAATGAAGAAAGTGGATATACTGCAGGACAATTCCCAAAATTTAAAGAAGATGTTTTCTGGTTAGAGGGAGAAAATAAATTTATGCTTCCAACTGCAGAAACTGCGCTTGTGAATTTACATCGAAAAGAAATTCTTTTAGAAGAAGAACTTCCTAAAAAATATTTTGCATATACACCATGTTATAGATGCGAAGCAGGAAGTTATCGTACTGAAGAAAGAGGTATGATTCGCGGATATCAATTTAATAAAGTTGAACTTGTTCAATATACAACTGAAAATGGAAGTGATGTTGCATTTGAAGAATTAGTGGCAAAAGCCTCATCATTAGTTGAAAGATTAGGCTTACATTTCCAAGTATCTAAGCTTGCTGCTGGAGATTGTTCTCATTCAATGGCAAGGACATACGATGTTGAAATATGGATTCCAAGTATGGGAATATATAAAGAAGTTTCTTCTGCTAGTAACGCGAGAGATTATCAAGCTCGTCGTGGAATGATTAGATATCGTGATTCTGCAACAGGAAAACCAAAGTTCTGTCATACTTTAAATGCTTCTGGTCTTGCAACAAGTCGCTTATTCCCTGCTTTATTAGAGCAATGTCAACAAGAAGATGGTTCTGTTATTATTCCAGAAGTTCTTGTTCCATTTATGGGTGGAATTAAAGTTTTAAAACCTATTAAGAAGTAATATAATCGGGAACAATTCCCGATTTTTTATTAAAACCCTAAATTTTTGATATAATGATTTAATAAATATTTCTAATATTATGAAAGTGATAATGACTGCAGAAAAGCGTTGTTTTAAATAAATAAGCAATATTTTACATATATTGTAAAAACTAAACAACAAGATATAAAAACATCAGATTATTTTTAATTATAGAATTGGAAAACTCTTCTCTACTTAAAGAAAAAATAAAATATTAAGCTTGAATTTTGATTTTAAAATCGTTAAAATGACATGGTCAATGAGCAACTATAGTGTGTAAGTCCGATTGATTGGACAAGCACACTTTTTTTATTTAAAGGAGACATTATGGAAGATATTAAACAAAATAAAATGGCGACGGAGCCATTAAAAAAGCTTTTTTGGAAGATGGGACTTCCAATGATGATATCAATGATATTGCAAGCGTTATATAATGTAATAGATAGTATATTTGTTGCAAATATTGAAGAAGTTGGAGCGACCGCAAATGAAGCGTTAACCTATGCATTTCCTATACAAATTTTAATTATTGCAATAGGTGTAGGAACAGGCGTTGGTTTGAATGCGCTACTATCTAAAAGTTTAGGAGAAAAGAATAAAGAAAAAGTTAATCAAGTAGCGGGAAATGGTATATTTTTAGCACTGATTATTTATTTGGTGTTTTTATTGTTTGGATTATTTGGATCAAAATGGTTTGTTTCATTATTTACTAAAGATGCCCAAGTAATTGAAATAGGAACAGAGTATTTAATGATATGTTCTTCTCTTTCGATTGGATCGATTGGTTTTACGATTTATGAAAGATTTTTGCAAGCGACCGGGAAAACAATGTATTCAACAATTGCTCAAGTATCGGGAGCTATTATAAATATTGTTTTTGACTATATATTTATTTTTCCGTTTAATATGGGAGTTGCTGGTGCTGCTTGGGCAACAGTTTTAGGTCAATTTGTTTCTTTATTTATAGCGATGATTTTTCATTATAAAAAGAACAAAGAAATTAGGGGTAATTTGAAGTATATAAATCCAAAAAAGATAATTATAAAAGAAATATATTCAATTGGTTTTTCTGCTTTTTTAATGCAAGGTTTACTTTCAATAATGATGGCAGGAATGAATGTTATTTTAGGATCTGCAAACGCGAATCCAACTATATTAGTTGGTGCTTTTGGAATTTATTATAAAATACAACAAATTGCATTATTTTCTTGTTTTGGACTATCTAATACAATAATAACAATACTTTCGTTTAATTATGGAATGAAAGATAAAAATAGGTCAAAGGAATGTGTTAAATACGGCATTATTGATACATTTATAGTAACTATAATAATAACGGTCTTATTTGAAATAATTGCTAAACCATTATCTCAATTATTCTCTCTTTCTGGAGGTTCAACATCTGAACTTATAGATGTGTGTGAAAAGGCAACAAGAATAGCTTCGGTAGGTTATGCTTTTATGGGGTTTACCATTGCAGTTCAAGGCGTTCTTCAAGCGTTAAGATTTGCAATTAAACCATTTTTAACCGCTTTATGTAGGCTTGTTATTTTTGTTTTTCCAATCGCGTATTTATTTACACTTTCTTCAAATGTTATAAATATTGTTTGGTGGACTTTTCCTATTGCGGAATTATTAACCGCTATTATTTCAATATATATTTTAAAAGATGTTATGAAAACTAAAATTGAAACTTTATAAAAGAATATAACTTTTTATTTTTATAATTGTTTTAAATCAAAGGATAAATATTTATTTCATATAATTATCGGATGAATA
>CAZZGL010000037.1:0-12397 GCA_964654155.1 uncultured Staphylococcaceae bacterium
TAATGATAGGTTATCACGCTCATGCAAATCATAAAGGTAAAGATGAAAATGATAACTTCAATACTGGAAGAATGTTTGCAATGGATTATGTTTATTTTGATGAGGATGGTACTCCATATACAGAAGGACCAACTTATTCAATTCAACCACTACCTTCCAAAATTAGTGGATATTCAAACATAGCTTTAAATTCAAGAATTAGAGCTACAAATGTGAGTAATGTTGAACGTGTAATTGATAATCATATCGTTGAACATTATCATTTAACAAATCAAGAAGAAAATGAAGTTCAATTAAATAAAGGTGATTCATACATAGAATTAATTTTTGATAAAGAATATCGTGTTGGTGGAATTAGTATTTACAATAGTGCTTATTATGAAAGTATGCTAAGTCAAATTGAATTTATTAATTTCTTTGATGGAAATGCTATACTTGATGTTTCTTTCCAAGAAGATTATATAAACAATGAATTTGAATTTGTCTTTCCAACAAGTGCATTTGTATATGACTTTGAAGATATTGTGGCATCAAAAGTTGTAATCGGTTTTAAAACAAGTCAACCAACTTTTATTAACGAAATAAGAGTCTTTGGATATTAAGAAGGAGAATTTTATGAAAAAGCAAAGCAAATTATTAGTTTTAGCAATTTTCACCTTGTTAGGTTTATGCCAAACAGGCTGTGGAACCAGTAATAGTGGAAATAATAAAAAAGAACCAACACTTGTTGGTGATGAATATTTTAAATATTTTGATGATATAAATATTTATGATAATAAAATGCGAGTCAATAATAGTGAAACACCGGATCCATTTATTTATCGTTTTAATGGTATGTATTATTTATATTTTACTACTGGAGGTAGATATGTTCGTGGATATAAATCAGCTGATTTATTAGAATGGGAAAAAGTTGATAATGGTGTTAATAGTGAAGGATATGTATATGCATATAATGATGATGAGTCGGATACTGTTCCAAAGGATACAACTCCTTATGCGCCAGAAGTAATTTATCGTGATGGAAAGTTTTATCTTGTAACATCACCTTCAGGAAATGGACACTATATTTTAGAAAGTGATTCACCAGAAGGACCATTCGCATCAATTACATCTAATATAGGTCTTGGTATTGATGGAAGTTATTTCATTGATAAGGATGAGAGTGTTTATTTGTATACTTCTGGATTAGATCTTTATTCGATGGAAGATGATATGACTACTATAAAAAAGAATAATGAAGGTAGTAATTATAAGATGTCTCTTGCAAATTGTAAGGTTGGTGCATGGAATGAAGGACCTTACATGTTGAAGAGAAATGGTGAATACTACTTTACTTATTGTGGAACTCATTATCTTTCAAAAGACTATCGTGTAGATTATGCATATGTAAAAGCTGGTGAAGATATTTTTAAAAATAGTAGTTACGAACGTCAAGGAACACTCGTTTTATCAACTGCCGATGATTTTAATGGACTAGGTCACTCATGTACAGTTTTAGGTCCAGACATGGATAGTTATTATATTACTTACCATAATTTAGAAGGATATCAAAGATTTTTAAATTATTCTCGTTTATCATTTAATGGCTCTAAAATGGTAGCAAATGATATTAAAAAGGATAATATGGTTGGTTTAGATTCATGTGAATTTAGTGCTTATGATATTAGTGAATTTGACAATCAAAATGAATATTATTTAAGTTCTGTTAGCACTGATGATACATTTACTGTTGAATTTAATACCATTGGTGAAGGAGAAATGATTTTCTCTTACAAAGACGTCAAAAACTATAATATTTTAGAATTTAAGAATAATATTATTTCAATTTATTCAGTTAATAATGGAAAAAAGAAAACTATACATCAAACTAAATTAATTAAAAATTATCATACAGATGTACTTCATACTTTCCGTTTACAACATCGTGATGGAAAAGTTAATCTTTATTTTGATAGCATCGAAAAGGAAAGCTTACTAGATATTTCTCTTACAGGTGGTAAAATTGGTTATGCAAAATCAAACACCTTTACTCAAATAGGATATACCGCTTGTTCAAATGTTGCATTAGGATCAAGTGATAATAAAGCATTTAATGGTAATACAATTCTAGCTAATGCATATGATGAAACTCGTTCATATTTAACAGGTGAATCTGGATTAGTTTTAGTTGATAAAGGTGGAGATTATCGACAAACTGATAGTTATAACTTATCTATCAAAAATAAAGATGATAGAGCTACTTATCGTATATATGAAGATGGTGGAGATTATAGTTTAAATATTAGGGTTCCTGTAACAAGTATTGGTAAGAAATTAGGTATTAGACTTGATGATGGTCAAGTTAAAGAATACACAATTACAAGTGATACACCAAAGAATAAAAATGGAGATATATTAGTTAATATAGCAAATTTAAGTATTGATGAAGGGCAACATTACCTTTCTATATATGGAATTGAAGAAGTTGAATTTTCCGAAATTCATTTAGAAGAGATTACACATGACGATGATATTAATTTGGAGTTTAATACTTCATTTAATAACTCTAATTGGTATGTAAGAAATGATCTTTATTTATCAGATAAAGGCATTAATTCATCTGACCAAGCAACATGTGGAGTTGTTTCAAGAACTCAATTTAATAACGTTGATTTAAAAGTTAATTTTTCACTTAATGAATCATCCTCTGGACATGTAGCAGTACTATTTAATACTAGAAATTATTCTAAACATTATAGTGGTGATTCTGATGGAAGTAATAATAATGACTGCTATCAAGGATTTAGAGTCGAATTTAATGGAACATCATTATACTTAAAATATGTGGATTATAACTTTGTAACTAGTATAAAAAATGTTGATGTCGATTATGAATATGGCGAAAATGTATTAATTAGAGTAGTTCAAGAAGGTAATAATTGTAAAGTATATTTCAATGATGATAAATATATTGATATTACTTATAATATTGCTAACTTAAGTGGTGCAGTTGGCGTACTTGCAAACGGATGTAACGCAACGATTAAATCATTATCAGCATCTTCAAAAATTTAAAAAGTTTCATTGTGGCGGGTTCCCGCCACTTTTTTTTAAGGTTCTTATATGAATTAACTAATCATATGGGGGTGGTTTATGTAAAAGAACTACTATTCTGCATATTAAAATCGGTTTTGAACTTTAAAAATAATGAATGATATTACTAAATACTTTTTAATGAATAACTAGATAATGTTATAATTAAGAAAAGTTTGGGAGGTTAATTTGTGAAAAAAATAAACCGTAAATATCACTCATTAGTGAATGATAATTTTTACAATTCTAAATCAGGAGTATGGTGTTTCATCCCTGATAATGCGAAAAAATATAAACAAAAAAAGCCATGTACAGGTTTTGGAATTATCAGATATGATGAGGGCTCAATTTATACAGGAGATATATATTTTGATGGACAAAACTATAATAAAATCGGATTTGGAAGGCAAGATTTCGCTTCTTCTGGTTTAGGAAATACTTCTTTAGAAAACGAAAGAATTTTATGTTATGTAGGACAATATGATTATCGAAAAACTGATTGGATTTATGGTAATGGAGTTTTATATTTTGTTGATAATAAAGGTATTCCAACCCATTTTGTAAAAGGGTTTTATGATGGAGTAGCTAAAATTGGTGAGTATACTGAACCATTTGGTGAAAAAGATTTAATCGATGGATATACTTTAGACATGGAAAGCGATTATTGTCCTCGAGATGATTTATTTAATAATGAATTAAAAGATTATATTCCTAATTCTAAACTTGAAGCCTTATTTATAGGTGATTCATATTTTGAATTTTGGCATTATAAAGAATTTGCTAATAAGGTATTTAAAGAATTATTTTCTAAAGATAAATATCTTAATTTAGGACTTGGAGGTACAAAATTTAGTGATTGGTTAATATATGGACCAAAAATTAAATTAGATAATGATCCTAAAAAAATAATTATTCATCTAGGTGTTAATGACACGCATTCATGGATTTCTAGAAGGGAAATATTAAGGAATTATAACGCTCTTATAGAAATTTTAAAAAGTAAATTTCCGACTTCAAAGATTTATTTACTAACCGCTACATTATCACCAGCTTTTGAACATAAAAAAGAAAATGTTATAAAGTGGAATAAATTGATTAAAAAAGAAGCTAAAAAAGATGATGTGACAATTATCGATTTAGCGGATGCCTTACAAAAGGAATATGAAGAAAAAGGAACAAATTTCTTTGTTAGCGATGGACTTCATTTAAATGAAGATGGATATAAAATGATTATTAAATTATTAAAGGAGATTAACAATGATAGCATTTAATAAAAAAACAAGAATTGTACATTTAACTAATAATAAAATAAGTTATTACATTTATATAAATGAAGAAGGCTTTTTAGAAACATTATATTTTGGACCATTTTTAAGTGATATTGGTGAATCTTCTTCAATTAGAAGGGCTAATGTTGATAATGGTTCAACACAATATTTTGATATTAAAGAAGGAAAAGAAAAGACATATAAAGATGTTTTTAAAAGTAATTATGCCCGTTTAGAAATATCAAGTCATGGAAAATTTGATAAAAGAGGAGCCCCGATAGTACTAAGATATAAAGATGGCTCTAGAGTAACACAATTTTCTTATGTAAGTCATAGTATTTATAAAGGAATTAATCCTTTAAAAGGTTTACCACATGCACATGGGGATAATGTTGAAACAATCGAATTTACTTTAAAAGAAATTGGTCACGATGTTTATGTTAAATACTATTTATCCATTTATGAAGATAAAGATATTCTTATTAAAAACTTCGAGATTATTAATAAATCAAATGAAATTATTAATATTGAGAGAGCGTGTTCAATGCAATTAGATTTTGATAGTATGAATTATCGTTTAGTTCATTTCTCTGGTAGATGGGCAAAAGAAAGAGATTATAAAATTAATGATGTAGTTGATGGAATTCAAGAAGTTGCTAGTAATTATGGAAGAAGCTCACACAAACAAAATCCATTTGTTTATTTGATGGACAAAAATGCAAATATGTTTAATGGTGAAGTTATTGGTTTTAATTTAATTTATAGTGGTAATTTTAAGTTTAGAACATTCACAGATTATTATCATACTCTCCATGTGATTTATGGAATTAATGATGAAGATTTCTTATGGGTATTAAATCCTAATGAAAGCTTTGTTACACCTCAAGCTGTTATTTCTTATTCTTTAGAAGGTGTAAATAAAATGTCACAAAATTTTCATGATTTTGTTCGTGATAATTTAATTACTTATAAAGACGCTAAAGAATATCGAAGTGTTTTATTTAACGCTTGGGAAGGTTGTATGTTTGATTATACTACTGAATCAATGCTTTCATACGTCGATGATTCAACAAAAATTGGAGCGGAATTATTTGTTTTAGATGATGGATGGTTTGGTAGAAGATATAATGATTATGATGGATTAGGTGACTGGTATATTAATACTAAAAAGCTTGATTTAGATCGAGTTATAAATCGAGTTCATGAAAAAGGAATGAAATTTGGCATATGGTTTGAACCTGAAATGGTTAATCCTTTAAGCGATTATTTTAAAAATAATCCAGATTGTGTTTTAGGTGAAAATGGCTATGATATCACTATTGATAGACATCAATTTCATCTTGATTTCGCTTCAAAGAAAGTCGTTGATGATATTTATCAACAAATGATAGCGATATTAGATAAATATCCAGTTGATTATATTAAATGGGATCATAATAGACCAATCAATGAAACATTTTCGAAGGCATTTCCTATTGAACAACAAGGTGAAATTTATCATCGCCTTGTTTTAGGATATTATGATTTATTAGAAAGACTTATTAAAAGATACCCTAATATTATGTTTGAAGGTTGTGCTTCTGGAGGAGGTCGTTTCGATTTAGGAACTTTATATTATTGTCCTCAAATATGGTGCAGTGATGAATCTGATCCAATTCAAAGAATTTTTATTCAATATAACACATCATTAGGATATCCTTTATCGACAATTGGATCACACGCAAACGCAAATGAGATTACACCATATAAAACCAAGGCAAGTCTTGCACTTTTTGGAACTTATGGATATGAAATGAATCCTAATAAATTAAAAGAAAATGAGATTAAGGAATTGTTAGAAGTTGCGGATATATATAAGAAATATCATCAACAAGTTATTCAATTAGGAGACTTATATCATATATTATCGCCAAATGATACTAATTTTATTTGTTTAGAATCAGTAAGTAAAGATAAAGAAGCGGCTTTAGTATTATTGATGAATTTATTAAAAGAAGGAGATTCATATAGGTTTATCAAATTAAAGGGATTAGAACCTGATTCATATTATTATAATTCCTATGATAATTGTACATATAAAGGTGAATATTATGAAAAAGTAGGTCTTAATTTTACAAGAGATTGGTTTGATGAATTTAAATGTTTGTTAATAACAATAAATAAGGTAAATAAATAAACATTATTTTTATTGAATAAACAATAAAAAAAACAAAAATAACTTAAAAAATATTGCATTTTTTTACATAAATTTATTTGTTTTATGTAGAAATGCATATTTTTTATTTTTTTTGCAATTTGCTTTTTTAGTAAAAATTAAGTTTAATAAACTTATAAAGTTTATTGAAAAAAAGGAGTTAGAAAATGAAAAAAAATAAAATTAGTATTGCATTATTACTTATGACTTTGGCATCCTGTGTAGGATGCGGTAAAGAGCCATCTGTAAAAGTTTCTCCAGAAGATAATAAGGTTCACTTGATTATTCTTGCAGGTCAAAGTGGGGCGCGTGGAAAGTCTTTAACTTCTGATTTATCGGAAGAACAACAAGAACCTATTTATGATGTTGATATTATTGCGGAAGGTTTACAAATGCCAAGATTAAATGCTATTCCAGAGCATATTTCTGATAAGACAGAAATTGAAGTGCTAGAACCAATATATGGTGATATTGCTTCAGAATTTGGTCCAGAAGTTGGTATGGGTGAAACGATGAGAAGTCGTTATTTAAAAAATGGGAATTTTAGAAAATCAGTTATCATTAAATATACTGCATGTGGTTCGACCTTTACTAGCGATTGGTTTTCATCTTCTGCGATTGAAGATGAAACAATTTATCCATCATTAAATTTAGCTCAAGTTAGAACAAATGAAAAAACAGAAAAACAAACAGGACCATTAACTAATAATTTATATGAATTAATTGATCGCGCGATTGAACAATTGACCGATGAAGGTTATGAAACTTCTATCGATGGAGCAGTTTTCCTTCATGGTGAACAAGATGCAAAATTTGATGTTAATATGTCAATTTATGAAAAATCATTAGAATACTTTATTAAGGATCTAAGAGACTATGTTGGAAATAATGAACTTCCTGTAGTTATCACTGAAGCTATTACAAACAGTGCTAAGTACTCAAATAGATTACGTGAAATTCAAAGAAATGTTGCTTCAAAAGATGAAAATACAACATTTATTTCGGCTCGTGATCTATATCCAAATACATTTGAACCATGGCACTTTGGTGCAGCAGGATCTGTTGAAATTGGTAATCGTATTGCTGCGGAAATTATTTCACATTATGATTATCGTAAAGTAAGAAGCTTTGAAGAAAAAACAATTAAAGTTCCTGTTGGTGTTAATATTGAACTTCCTACTTATTTAAGAGCAACATTTGAAAATGATATGGAAGGTATGATTAAAGTTAGTTATGATTCTTCTTACGATAGTAGTAAAGTTGGCGAACAAACCGTTAAATATAAAGCAACAACAGTATATGGCGATTATGAAGGACAATTAAAGGTTATTGTTAATAATGAGCCATATGTTGATGGAACATTAAATGAATATGCAAATGTTAAAAAGAATACCGTTGAAGGTATTGGCGACATTTATGTTGTAAAAGGTGAAGAAGGTCTTTTCGTTAGTGCTAATATTAACGATAATGATATTTGGTCTGATGGTGAAAAGTGGGGTTCAGGTGATATGGGACAATGCGGCGAAAATGACGATTTCCGTGTCTATATTACTGAAGGTGATGATATCGATAATAAGATTGCTGTATTCTTAAGTGCTGCAAATTTATTTAGAGTATATGAACCAGGAACAGATTTGTCAAAAGAAGCAAGCTTACATAAGAACAACATGGTTTACAATAAATACATTGATAACTATAGTTATTATGTTCATACTAAAGGTTTAGTTAATGTTGCAAATGATCCTTCTTCTGAAGGCATGACCCTTGAGTTCTATATTTCTTATGAAGATTTAGAAATTGAAAATCCAGACAATATTCGTTTGTGTTTCAATTATAGTAATGTCACAAAAGATAGCGGAACAAAAGTTGCAACTGATCATTGGTATACGAAGGCTAGTGATAGCAAATTTGAAGAAAGTATTAGTAATTATTTCCCAATAAGTGAATTAATTTAGAAGAGAGTTTTATATGAATGTAACAGGTGCTGATCCACATATTTTATTTGATACCAAAAGTGGATATTACTATTGCTACGCTACAAGTAATACAGGAAACAATTATCAATTCTATATATACAAATCAAAAGATTTAATCAAGTGGGAACATGTTGGATATGCCTTAGATACAAATGATGAAAATAACTGGGCTAAAGGATGGTATTGGGCACCTGAGTGTTATTACAATCCTCATAATAATCATTATTATCTTTTCTATAGTGCACTTGTTAAAGATGAACTTGTTGAAAAATATTTTGCTGATGAAAATTATGAAGAATGCACAAAGATTGGTGTTGCAGTTTCTTCATCTCCTGAAGGACCATTTAGAAACATTACCGATTATCCATTAGATTATTATCCTTATGATCCTAACTATCAAAATATTAATTTAATTACAGATAATGTTTTTTCTTCAAATATGACAATTGAAAAAGGTGAGACAGCCCCTAGAGGAATATATTTATCATCAATAGATGCAAATGTATTTTTCGATGAGGATGGCAAGATATACCTATATTATTCACGATGTTGTTATCGAAATTGCGTATATGATCCAGAATATAAAAAATATATTGAAGAAAGCAATATTTTATGTGTTGAATTAACAACATCTTGGTGGTTTGATAAAACTGCTAGTTCGATGCCAACTATTCATCCTTCATATATTTCATATAGCGATGATAAAAATCGTCGTCAAGATCGATTCAACAATATTATTAACTATCATATGCAACCACAAAAATGGGAAAATGGACATGTATTTGACTATGAAAACTATGGTAAAAAGAATCGAAGATGGTCAGAAGGTAGCACAACATTTAGTTTAAATATAGATGGAAAAAATAAATATGGTATTATTTATTCTTGTAATTGCTTTGAAAATGCTTTATACGGCGTAGGTATTGCGTTTAGCGATTCGCCGATTAAAAATTTTAAAAAATATGAAAATAATCCAATTATTCATCAAATAACAGAGGATAATTTGTATTCAACAGGGCATGGTACAATAGTTAGTAAAGATAACAAATATTATTATTTCTTCCATGGACGAGATGATGTATATAAAGATCGAATACTTTATGTAGCGGAAATTATATTTAATGACTTTGATAATATCGAAATCAAAAATATAACTAAGTGTTCGTTAATTAAAAAATAAATTTTATAGGGATTCAATATTTAGATATTGTTTCCTTTTTTTATAAAAGAAAAAAATTAGTAAATAATATATTATGTATTTTCACATATTAAAGCATATTGTTTGCTAAAAATGGCGAATAAAGATTATTATATTTAGGTAAGAAATAAAGTTTTTAAACAATTATTCTTACGAGGAGGTAGAGATTATGAAACGAATTGCTTTTTTTGATACAAAACCATACGATAAAATATATTTTGATAAATATAATAAAAACTATGAAATAGTTTATTTTGAAGGAAAGTTAACTTCTAAAACGGCTTCTTTAGTAAAAGGATTTGATGCAGTGATTGCCTTCGTTAATGATGATATAGATAAAAATGTTATTAACATCTTATATGAAAATGGAATTAAATTACTAGCGATGCGAAGCGCAGGTTATAACAATGTTGACATGAAAGCGGCTTGTGGAAAAGTTCATGTAGTAAGAGTACCTGCATACTCTCCAGAAGCAGTTGCGGAACATGCTTTTGCGTTACTTCAAACTTTAAATAGGAAAATTCATAAAGCTTATATACGAACAAGAGATTTTAATTTTTCATTAATAGGTTTATCTGGAATAGTTTTAAAAAATAAAACTATTGGGGTTATTGGAACGGGAGCGATTGGCCGTTCATTAATTAATATAGCAAGAGGCTATGGAATGAATGTTTTAGCATATGATCTTTATCCTAATGATAACTTAAATGTAAAATATGTTGATTTAGATACATTATTTAAAGAAAGTGATGTTTTATCTTTGCACTGTCCTTTAAGTAAAAGTACTTATCACCTTTTAGATAAAAATGCATTTGATAAGATGAAAAAAGGCGTTTATATTATTAATACTTCAAGAGGTGCTTTGATTGATACAACCGCTTTATTAAATGCATTAAATGAAGGACAAGTTCGAGGTGCAGGATTAGATGTTTATGAAGAAGAAGAGCATTTGTTTTTTGAAGACATGTCGTTAACAATTGTAAAGGATGATGTTTTGTCATTACTAGTCTCACGTCCAAATGTAATAATTACATCACATCAAGCTTTCTTGACTGAAGAAGCATTAGAGCAAATTGCTTTAACAACCTTATTTAACTTAGATCAATATTTTGCCTCAGAGTCATTAACAAATGAAGTATTTTGTAAGAAATAGTTGTAAAAACAGGTGGTAATTGTTACAATATACCTGCGACGATTAAGGAAAGTACTACAGTTTAAAGAGAGCCTCGTATAGGTGAAAGAGGAAAGTTAGGAAATACAACTTATGAGCAACTTTATGAAAGTAAAGCGTGATATTTGCGACGTTACACGCGATATAAGTGAGAAATTAAAAGTTTCTAACTAAGGTGGTACCACGTATATTTTGCGTCCTTAGAATAAGGATGTTTTTTTATTTTTAGGAGGATATGATTATGGGGATTTATGAAGAATTAGAATGGAGAGGCCTTATTAAAGATGTGTCTGATCCATCAATTAAAGAAAAATTAAATGCTGGAGGATTAACTTTTTATATTGGCACTGATCCAACAGGTGATAGCTTACACATCGGTCATTTTTCTAGCTTTTTAATTTGTAAAAGATTAAAAGATGCTGGTCATCACCCAATTGTTTTAGTTGGAGGCGCAACTGGTTTAATTGGTGATCCAAAGCCTGATTCGGAAAGACCAATGATTACTAAAGAAACAGTTGAGCATAATTTTAATTGCTTAAAAGAACAATTAACATCATTGTTTGGATGTGAAGTTGTTAACAATTATGATTGGAGTAAAGATATTAATTTCATTGATTTTTTAAGAGATTTTGGTAAATATTTTAATATTAACTATATGTTATCGAAAGATATTGTTGCTAGAAGACTCGATGCGGGAATAACCTATACTGAATTTTCATATATGATTATGCAAGCATTAGATTTCTGGTATTTAAATAAAACTAAAAATGTTACTTTACAAGTTGCAGGACAAGATCAATGGGGAAATATTACTTCTGGAATTGAACTTGTTCGTAAAAAAGAAGGAAAAGAAGTATATGGTTTCACTATGCCTTTATTAACAAAGAGCGACGGTACAAAGTTTGGTAAGAGCGAAGGTAAAGCTATATGGTTAGATAAGAATAAAACTTCTGCATATGAAATGTATCAATTTTTTATTAATACTGAAGATAGTAAAGTCATTGACTATTTAAAATTTTTAACTTTTTTAACTAAAGATGAAATATTAGAATTAGAAGCCAAACATAATGCTCAACCTCATTTAAGAGAAGCACATAAAGCTTTAGCAAAAGCTGTCATTACTTTTTTACATAGTGAAGAAGATTATAATCAGGCTGTTAAGATTTCTAATGCTCTTTTTAGTGGTGATATTTCTTCTTTATCATTACAAGAAGTTGAAATGGCCTTTTCTGATTTTCCAAAATATGAATTAAAGGGAGATATATCTATTCTTGATTTATTAGTTGCTCTTGGATCGGCATCTTCTAAACGAGAAGCAAGAGAGTTTGTTAAAGGTGGAGCCGTAACAATAAATGGTAATAAATTCACTGATGACACTGCATGTATTAACAAAGACTTGGCTATTGGCGAAAAGTATATTATTATTAGAAGAGGAAAGAAAAAATATTATATTGCTAGTTTTTAAGGGGCTGTTAAGAAACTAAAAAAGTTTCTGGCCCTTTTTTACTTTAAAAA
>CAZZGL010000038.1:0-12215 GCA_964654155.1 uncultured Staphylococcaceae bacterium
ATACAAATATAAAAAAAGAGGCAAGAAACTTTTATAGTTTCTTAACAGCCCCTTTATTTTGCATACAATTCATAATAACTAACAAGCTTTTCATAATTCATTGATGCATTAGTAATTTCTTTAACAACATTCTCTTTATCTAGAATAATTGTTAATGGTATAGAGGTATCTAAAGTAAAATAATCTTTGAATGGAGAATCTACATTATCTTGAGCAAAAGTTATTTCATAATTGGAAAATTGATATTTAATATAAATTGATAGATCAGATACTGTTATATCAGTTGTATGTATAGCGATAACATCAACATAATCTTTGTAATTAACATAAAATTGATTAAAATATTTCATTTCATTAACACAACCAGTGCAATCAGTAGACCAGAAGTTAATGAAAGTTACTTTTCCTTTTAAATCATCGATTGAAATCGTTTCTTTTTCATTTAAGTATGTAGATAAAGTATAGTTTTCACAAACGCTACCGATTTCAGCGGTGTTTGATGATGAAGATGAATTGGAAGATTTTTTATCAAAAAAATTAACATAAACTAGTGTTGATACTAAAATAATGACCGCAGATATTTGAGTAATAATTTTGATTGTTTTTCTTTTTTTATCTTTTGGATTAATTGAATTATCTTCTATAGTTGATGTTGATTCAATTTGGGTGTTTTCTGTATGAATTGATTCAAATTCTTTTCCTTTCCATTGAATTGCTTTAGTAGGACAGACTGAGATACATTCTCCACAGTTTATACATTCATGGTCGCCGACATGCTTAACATCCATTTTACACTTTCTAATACATTTACCACATCCTGTACAAGCATCTTTATTAACTTTAACACCCAGCATACAGAATTTATTAAATAGACTATATAAAGCGCCTAAAGGACAAATGAATCGACAGAATACTCGATAGATAAATATAGCAGAAACAAAGAAAAGTATAAATAAACAGAATTTCCAGTTAAATACTTCTCCTAGCATTTCTAAATAATTACTTGTATTATTTGGGTGAATTATTAATGGTAGGGCTCCTTCAAAGATACCAGCAGGGCAAATATATTTACAGAATGTTGGAAGCGGTAAAACTCCTGTATATATGATTGGAATAATTATTACAAGAACTGCAAGTAGAACATATTTGAAATAAGAGAGCAGTCTAGTAATACTACTCTTTTTAAGTTTTGGTGATCTTATCTTATATGCTAATTCTTGAAATAGTCCGACTGGACATAACCAACCACAAATCGTTCTACCAAAGATTAATCCGTAAAGTAAGATAATACCAATAACATAATAAGAACTTTTCTTATTTGAACTATTTAAAGCACTTTGGAGAGAACCAAGAGGACAGGAACCAACTGCGCCAGGGCAAGAGTAACAGTTAAGACCAGGGACACAAACGCCTTTTGTCACACCGGTAAAGATTTCTCCTTTTACAAATCCTTTTACATTTGCGTTATATAGTAAGGCGGCATAAAGTTGAACAAATCTTCTTTTGCTAGGTTTATGACGGAACCACCATAGCTGAATTCTATGTAACATTTTTTTCATATTATGCTAACCCAATACATTCAGTACAAATATTAATTGCTTTAACAAGGACATTTTTATATCCGCCATTAAAAATGCCTATAACTATAAAAGTAATACTTGTAACAAATACAACTGCGCGAACTATGTTAATATATAATTGTTCATTATTATTATTAGTCGAAACATTTTGTTGGAATTCTGCATGCTTAATAATATCACGAATTAAAGCAGTTTCTTTATTGACACTTCTTAAATAGTAATAAATATATCCACCATAAAGAATAAAATTAAGAACTATAAATGGTAATACATTTAAAACCATTCGTTTGATTTCGTTATTAGTGTTTTCACCAGGAAAATTGGCTTTTGTGAATAAATATCTAGCAGGAAAAATCATTAATAAAAGAGCAATAATTGATACAGAAATAAATATAATTAATCGATTTTTTCGTTCTTTGTTAATATCTTTTAAAACAGATTTATCATTAACATATTTGATTTTTTTACATAAAACATTATATGTATCAATTTTAGACATTTGATTAATGTTTTCTTTATCTTCGATTTTAAAAACATGTTTAATAACAATTCCACTTATGATGACTAATATCCATAAAATAAATGGTGCAATTAAGATATTTAAATAAGTTTTAACAATTTCAATATTATAAATCGTATAGAGAGGATTTTCTTTAACTGCGTTTTTACCCTTTATAAGAATTGTATAGGAAAATAAAATAAAAATAATACCTAAAACAATTGAAAATATGGTAAATACAATATTATAAATAGTGTTATATCTAGCTTTTTTTTCATTTATCATAAAATCACATCCCGCGTGTATTAATTTTAATTAATACAAAATATAAAGTCAAGACTAAAAAAACAGCAGAAATTGTCTGTTTAAAGCAAAAAAACCTTGTTTTTTTTGAAACTCACTTATATTATATATATAAGTAAGTAGGAAAGGAAGGGGTTATTTTATGAAAAATAAAATCAATATATTTTTATTGGGATCATTATTGTTATCTTGTATAGCTTTAGAATCCTGTTCAAAACCAAATTTAAAAGGAGATCCTGTTAATTATTCTTTCACTATACAATCGATTAATGGAAAATCAAGATTAACAAATGTTGAAGTTAAACTATATGCTGGTAAATACTTGATTACTTCTGGATTTACAGGAGCAAATGGTGTTGCGGAAATCTCCGCTGTTCCATATAATTACACAGTTAAATTTGATAATCTTGCTGATTATTATTTAAAAGATACAAAGTTTACGACTAGCAAAGATGATGAAGATTATTCCTATATTTACAAAATTCCAACCACAGTTCGAAATGAAGAAATGCCTATTGATAAGGTGTATAATCTTAATGAAGTGGTTTATGACTTTGATGTTACTGATAGTGAAGGAAATAGCTTTTCATTTTATGACGAATTTCAAAAATATGATATGTTTATTATTAATTTTTTCTATGTAGATTGCTATCCATGCCAACAAGAATTACCTGTTTTAAAAAAAGCTATAAAAGACTATGAAGATAAAGTAGGTGTGATATGTATTGATACTAATCCATATGATACAAATGAACGTATTAATCAGTTGAAAACTGCATTTGATCTTCCTTTCATGATGGCTCGACAAGGAAATACAAATTTAGCAGATGCATTTAGTGTTACAGGCACTCCATGTAGTGTCATAATTGATCGATATGGACTTTTTGCTCAATCAATTACCGGATTCTATGGAGATGATCCTAGTTTCTTCACTGAACTATTTTTGAAATATACAATGCCAACTTATAATCCATAAAAAATGCTCTTTAAAGAGTATTTTTTCTTCTAAAAAAAGCTTAAAATATATATTGAGGTTAATGAATATGGAATTAATTTTTGAAAATGAATACGATGAACAATTTAATGAATATGAAAGCATTTTGTTTGATTTAGCGGATTATACTATTAAACTTCTTTCAAGAAGAGATAATTTTTCTTTAGAAGTAAATTTTATAGATAATGAAACAATTCATCAAATAAATAAAGGCTATCGTCATATTGATAGACCGACGGATGTTATAAGTTTTGCTTTTTTAGATGAGGTTGAAGGTGAAGTATCGATTAATTATGATGACCATCAATTCTTACTTGGAGAAATATTGATTTCTATTGATCAAGCAAAAATCCAAGCAGAAGAATATGGTCACTCACTTCATCGAGAAATTTGCTTTTTATTTGTTCATGGTCTATTACACCTATTAGGCTATGATCATCAAAATGAAGAAGAAGAAAAAGAAATGTTTGGCTTACAAGAACGTATATTAAATGAAAAAGGAGTTGTTCGATAAATGAATGATTTAGAATTAATAAAAGAAGCTAAATTAGCAAGACTAAAGGCTTATGCACCTTATTCAAAGTTTTTAGTTGGAGCGGCATTATTATGTAATGATGGAACTGTTTTTCATGGCGCAAATATTGAAAATAGTTCTTATCCTTTAAGCATGTGTGCAGAAAGAAATGCTATATATCACGCTTATATGAATGGTTATCGTAAAGAAGATTTTGTTGCTATAGCTTTAGTTGGAGAAACTGATCAACCTATTTCACCGTGTGGAGCTTGTCGACAAGTTATCCAAGAATTAATGCCTAGTAATGCAAGAGTGATTATGTCTAATATTAAAGGCGATATTAAAGTGGTTGAAGTAAAAGAATTACTTCCATTTGCATTTGATAAAGAGTGTTTATTATGAAATCAGGATTTATAGCAATAATAGGTCGCCCAAATGTTGGTAAATCAACCCTAATGAATGCGATGATTGAAAAGAAAATAAGTATTATTTCTCCAAAACCACAAACGACAAGAAACGCAATTAAAGGAGTATATACATCAGAAACTTCCCAGATGATATTTATTGATACTCCAGGTATTCATAAACCATCTACTGCATTAGGGGAGACTATGAATAAAGAAGCATTTTCTTCATCAAGAGATGTTGATGCGGTTGTTTTAATTGTGGATGCATCTTTACCTTTTGGTGACGGTGATCAGTTTATTATTGATCGACTTGATAAAAAGATTCCATTATTTATCTTATTTAACAAAATTGACTTATGTACTATACCTCAAGTTGAAGAATTAAAAAACATTTATATAGAATTATTACCAAATGCAGAAATGATTGAAATTTCCGCTTTAAAAGGGGTAAATATCGATTTGTTAATAAATAAATTAGAAGATGTCCTTGAAGAAGGACCGATGTATTTTCCTTCAGATATGATATCGGACCGTTCTGAGTCGTTTTTAATTGCGGAAATAATTAGAGAAAAAATATTATATTTATTACGTGATGAAGTACCTCATTCAATCGCTGTTATTGTTGAAAGAATTGTTGAAAAAGAAAACTCTATTGAAGTAAGTGCAACAATAATTTGTGAAAAAGAAAGTCAAAAAGGAATTATCGTTGGCAAAGGTGGCAAGATGATTAAACGTATTGGTATGCAATCTCGTTACGACATCGAAAAGTTATTAGGAATTAAATGTCGATTAGAAACCTTTGTTAGAGTGGAAAAGGATTGGCGGAATAAGGCAGGTTTTTTAAAGGAATTTGGTTACGCTAGAGGAAACGATTAATGGATGTAGATGGTATTGTTTTGAAAGTAATTCCATATAAAGAAAAAGATGCGTTGGTTACTATTTTGACTAAGGAAAAAATTATTTCTTTTTTAGCGCGTGGTGTATATAAACTTAATAGTAAAAATTCTTTATTAACTAATTTGTATACTAAGGCAACTTTTGAATTGATTGAAGCTAATAATGGATTTTTTTCTTTAAAAGGTGGAAAGGTGATTCATTTAGCAAGCTCTTTCTTAGATGATTTAGATAAAGTATTAGCTCTTGATGCCATAGCTGAATTAATTATAAAAACTAGCGATTCGAATAACATTAGTATGCTTTATCCATTCATTGATAATTGCTATCATCTAATGATGAAAAATGAAATTGATCCATTAGTTGCTGTTGTAGTTATAGGCATTAAATATTTATCTTACAATGGATATAATATGCATGTGGATGGTTGTGTTGTATGTAATCAAAAAAATAAATTAGTATCATTTGATTTCAGTAGTGGGGGATTTCTTTGTCATAAACACTTTGACGCTAAAAGAAATACTAATCAAAGTCCAACATATTTGTACGCGATAAGGCAACTTTTTTTGGTTCCAAGTGATAAGTTAAATTTATTAAAGTTAAACATAACAGATATTGTATTAATTCTAATAGATTTAAAGGAATTTATAAATTTAAATTGTGGTTTTTATTGGTCAGGAATTGAAACGATTATTAAATGTCGAAGAAATTAGGAAAATGTGTGAAAATTCACTCATAGTGTGTTGACACTAACTATGGTGATAATTATACTATCTTTTGTTTTTTTTAAACAAAAGATTTTTTATTGAGGTGAAAATAAATGAAAAATATTGCTTTTGAGAAAATTGTAACTCATTTACAAACTTCTGGATTTGTTTTTCAAGGTTCAGAAATTTATGGTGGACTTTCTAATTCTTGGGACTATGGTCCATTAGGTGTTGAGCTTAAAAATAACATTAAACGAGCATGGTGGAAAAAATTTGTTCAAGAATCGCCAACTAATGTTGGTATGGATGCGGCAATTTTAATGAATCCACGCGTTTGGGAGGCTACTGGACATGTTTCAACTTTTAACGATCCTTTAATTGACTGTAAAGAATGTAAAAGCAGACATCGCGCTGATCAACTTATTGAAGCAGCTTTTCCTGATGTTAATGTTGCATCAATGACAAACGAACAAATGATGGCGTTCATTAGAGAAAATAATGTTGTTTGTCCAAAATGTGGTAAATCAAATTTTACCGATATCCGTCAATTTAATATGATGTTTAAAACCCATATTGGGGTAACTGATGATTCAAAGTCAGTGGTATATTTAAGACCAGAAACCGCGCAAGGTATATTTGTTAACTTTAAAAATGTTGTGCGTACAATGAGAAAAAAATTACCTGTTGGAATTTGTCAAATTGGCAAATCATTTAGAAATGAAATTACACCAGGTAACTTTATTTTTAGAACTCGTGAATTTGAACAAATGGAAATGGAATTTTTTTGTAAACCAGGAACTGATTTAGAATGGTTTTCATATTGGAAAGATTATTGTATTAAGTTTATGGCGGATTTAGGCTTAGAAAGTGAAAATTTAAGATATCGTGACCATGAAAAAGAAGAATTGGCTTTTTATTCTAAAGCAACCACTGATATTGAATACTTATTTCCAACTTTAGGCTGGGGAGAAGTTTGGGGAATTGCCGACCGTACTGATTATGATTTAAAAAGACACCAAGAATATTCAAAAGAATCATTAGAATATTTAGATCCAGAAACTAATGAAAAATATGTTCCATATTGCATTGAACCTTCATTAGGTTGTGATCGTTTGTTTTTAGCAATTGCTTGTGAAGCTTATGAAGAAGAACAACTTGAAAAAGATACTCGTATTGTGATGCATTTACATCCAGCTTTAGCACCTTATAAAGCTTGTATTTTACCTTTATCAAAACAATTATCAACAAAGGCAAGAGAAGTATATTCATTATTAGCTAAACATTTTAATGTAACATATGATGAATCAGGAAGTATTGGCAAACGATATCGCCGTCAAGATGCAATTGGAACACCATTATGTGTAACGATTGATTTTGATACTGAAAATGATAATTCGGTTACGATACGAGACCGTGATACGATGACACAAATTCGTCTTTCTATTGATGAATTAGTTGATTATATTGAAAATAAAATTGAGTTTTAGATAGGAGAGGATTGTATGAGCTATAATCGCGAGTTAATTGATCGTGTTTTAGATGCTGCGGATATTGTCGCGGTTATTTCATCATACATTCCCGTTATAAAAAAAGGACATAATTATGAAGCAATATGTCCATTTCATAATGATACAAATCCCTCGTTAAAGATATCGGTTGAAAAGAAAATTTATCATTGCTTTGTATGTAACTCTGGTGGTAACGCCATTACTTTTGTTCAAAAATTTGAAAAAATATCCTTTTTTGAAGCGTTGAAAAAAGTTGCTAATATGGTCGGTATTAGTGACCCCACTTTTGAAGAGAAAAAAGTGATTAGTCATGTTGATGAAACAAAAGAACCATTATTTAAAGCATTAGAGGATTTGACTTCCTATTATCACTATGCTTTAAAAACTGAGGAAGGTATAAAGGCTTTAAATTATTTAGAAAATCGGGGTTTATATGATAATTTACGTCAAGAATATCAATTAGGATATGCCTTTGTAGATGGAAAGAATACGATTAATTATTTACGCTCTAAAGGTCATTCCTTAAAAACAATTGAGGGAATTGGCATCGCAAGCCATAATAATGGAACTTATAGCGACCGTAACTATGGGCGTGTTATTTTTCCGCTTTTTGATTCTAATGGGCGCGTTATCGGTTACAGTGCAAGAAGATTAGATGACTCTAAGGATGAAGCAAAGTATGTTAATTCGCCTGAAACTGCATTATTTCATAAGTCGGATGTTTTATTTAATTATCATATTGCTAAAAATACTGCACGACATGATGGCTATGTTTATCTTCTTGAAGGATTTATGGATGTTTTTGCTTTAAGAAAAATTGGTATTGAATCTTGTGTTGCATTAATGGGAACATCATTAACAAAGAAGCATATCTCGTTACTTCGTGCTTTAAGATGCGAAGTTAGAATTTGTTTGGATGGAGATAACGCTGGTCAAACAGCGACAATGAAAATTGTTAAGTTGCTTGATGAAGCTGAAATTAATTATCGAATTGTTTCAAACCAAAATAGCACAAGAGATCCTGATGAAATATTATCTCAAGATGGAGAAGAAGCATTACGAAATTATTTGAATCAATTATTAGATAGAGCGGAGTTTGCTTTAGCCTATTATAAACAAACAAACTCTCTTAGCACTCTTGAGGAAAGAAAGCAGTTGGTTTTTGATTTTATTCCAATTTTACTTCATACAAAAAGCCGATTGGAATTAGAAGATTATTTCTTGAATTTGGCTTCGGTTACATCTTTCCCTCTTGAGGAAATTCGTAATTTATATAATAAAGCCAAAAAGCAAAGCGATGAAAATCCTGTGGCTATTTATAAATCTTTTAAACCAGAAAAGAAAGAACTTCGACGCTTCTTTTTAGCGGAAAAAGAGATTCTTTATCAAATGATTAATCATAAAGAAGCAATTGAATTTTATAAAAAAGAAATTGAGTTTTTCTATAATGAAGTATATCGAAATGTTGCGAATTTTATTATAGATTATTATATGAAGTACTCTTCGATTGATTTAGTTTCGATGCTAAGTGAACTCGATATGAGTGATTATCCTAATAAGGAAGAATTAGCAAATGAATTAACTGAGGTATCTTTAGAAAAAACGCATCCAGAATATTCTTTAGCGTTAATGGAAGAATGTAAAGAAACTATTATTGTCGAACGACAAAAATTATATAGAAAAGAACAAATTAAAACCGCATTAGAGGGCTTATCACCTTTAGAACAGGCTAGATTTCTTGCGGATTTAAAAAAGGGAGGAAGTAATTAATATGGCTACAAAAAAGAAAGTTATTGAAAGTTATGATGATGATGCGATTGAATCATTAGATTCGATTAAAAAGAAACTTGAAAAAAAAGGAAAAAGTGCTGGATATTTAAATCAAGAAGATGTTTTTGAAGCAATGGCAATTTTTGATTTAAGTGAAGAAGATTTAGATTCTATTATTAATTATTTTAAAGATAAGGGAATTGAAATTATTGCCGAAGATGCTGAAGATAGTTTAGATAATATTGAATTAGATGAGAAATTATTAGATGAAGAAGATGATGATATCCTTGTTGATGATGATAGTTTCTTTGATGATTCTGAACTTAATGATGACTATGAATCGCTTTCAGAAATTAGTGTTGATCCAAACGCTGATTTTATAACTAGTGATGTTAAAGTTAATGATTCTGTTAAAATGTATTTAAAAGAAATTGGTAAAGTTTCATTATTGACTCCTCAAGAAGAAATTGATTTAGCCAAGCGTATTCTTGAAGGCGATGAAGATGCTAAAAAGCATCTTATAACTGCGAATTTAAGATTGGTTGTTAACCTTGCAAAACACTATGTTGGAAGAGGAATGCAATTTCTTGATTTAATTCAAGAAGGGAATATGGGACTTATTAAAGCGGTAGAGAAATTTGATTATACTAAAGGATTTAAGTTTTCAACATACGCCACATGGTGGATTAGGCAGGCAATTACAAGAGCAATTGCCGATCAAGCTAGAACAATTCGTATTCCAGTTCACATGGTTGAAACTATTAATAAAATAACTCGTGTTCAACGACAATTAGTACAAGAACTTGGACGTGAACCAACTGCAGAGGAAATAAGCGATAAATTAGAGGGCTCCTTAACTGCAGAAAGAATTAGAGAGATTCAACGAATTGCAATGGATCCTGTTTCACTTGAAACTCCAATTGGTGAAGAAGATGATTCACATTTAGGTGATTTTATTGAAGATAAAGAAGCTCAATCTCCTCTTGAATATACAACTAAATCAATGTTAAAAGATGAATTATACAGTGTAATGCGTGATTTGACAGACCGTGAAGAAAAAGTTCTTCGACTTCGTTATGGTTTAGATGATAATAGACCTCGTACATTAGAAGAAGTTGGTCGTGAATTTGGCGTAACTAGAGAAAGAATTCGTCAAATTGAGGCAAAAGCAATTCGTAAGTTACGTCATCCAACCCGTTCAAAACGTTTTGGAGATTATCGTGAATAAGCTTTCTTTACGTTTAGAAACTATTTTAAGCATTGTTCCCGCATGTGATTATATTGCTGATATCGGCGCGGACCATGGGCTAGTAAGTATTGAGTTAATTAAAAGAGGTATTGCTTCTAAGGTTTTCGCGGTTGAGAATAAAGTTGGACCATATACCAGATTAAAAGATAACATTAATAGTAATAAGCTAAATGACCAAATAACAATTAGTTTATCTTCAGGAATATCATTATTGCCTGATGATATTAAGACAATTATAATCGCGGGAATGGGTGGAAAACTTATTTGTGATATCTTATCTAGTGAATTTAAAAAATTAGATAATGTTGAATATTTAGCAATTGATGCACATAGTGATTTGGAAGAATTAAGAAAAAAGATTGTTTCATTAGGATATAAGATTGTTGAAGAAAAAATTATATGTGAAGATAAAGTTTTTTATGAAATTATATTATTTAAAAAAGGCATTATATGTTATAGTGAAGATGAATATCGATATGGTCCTCTTTTAATAAAAGAAAAAAATGATATCTTTATTAATAAATGGTCGTTAAGAGTTCAAAAAGATGAATTGTTATTAAAGGATCAAAAATTAAGTGATAAAAGAAAACAAGAATTAATAAATGAAATTAATAGGATAAAAAAATACATATGAAAACACGAAGTTTATTATTAAAATTATCAAAAAGATTTCCAAAATCGATTGCGAAGAAATATCATGATTATGTCGGTTTAATGTGTGGAAAATTAAAAGAGAATACTTCTAAAATATTGTTATGTTTGGATTTTGATGAAGAAGTAATGGAAATTGCTTTAAAAGAAAAACCAGATTTAATAATTACCCATCACCCATTTATTTATGGCACTTTTAAAAAAGTTATAAAGCGAGATAGTAAAAAAAGAGAATTAGTAGAAAGAATAACCGCTAATGAGCTAGTTGTTTACTCCATGCATACAAATTTTGATGAAGGTAATGGAGGAATGAATGATGCACTTGCAAAGGCTCTTAAATTAAATAACATAAGTTATTTAGAATTGGAGCCAATGGGTAGAATAGGTTATTTAGATGAACCCTTAGAAATCCATGAATTTGCTAAATACGCAAAAGAAAAACTTAATGTTGATTATGGATTATTGATTCATGAGGGAAAAGATATTATTAAAAAAGTCGCTATTATTGGAGGCGGAGGAAGTAGAGAATACTATGCTGCATTAGCATCAGGCGCGGATATTTATATATCTGGGGATGTTCCTCATTATGTTAGAAGAGCGATTATAAGTGATAAATTTAATTATTTAGATTTACCCCATGAAATTGAAAAAATATTTATGCCGACAATGAAAGAAATATTGCTTGGATTTGATAATTCACTTGATATAGTCATTGTTGATCATGAAAAATTACCTGAAGTTATATAATTATCTAAATTATAGTAATCATCTTTCATAGTGATGGTTACTTTTTTTATGGTTGATATTGCATTTAAATTTCTTTATAAAAAAAACACATAAATGAAGCTTTTATAAATTTTAAAAATAATATTAACAGAAGTTATTTCTCTATGCCAATTTGAAGTTAAAAAAGATGAATAATGAGAATGAATAACATGAGTAATGATATGTTTTTTTGATATTTATTTTAATCATCAAATTAAGATAATTATTAAATAAAATGAGATTAGTTATATAAGATTAATATTATTTTTTAAATAGTAATTTTACAATATTCTTGTTAAAAGTCAGATTGACTTCTAATGAGGCTATTTTTTGTTTAGTAATAAGCAATGTAAAGATTGGAAGAAAATTAAATG
>CAZZGL010000039.1:0-12035 GCA_964654155.1 uncultured Staphylococcaceae bacterium
ACAGCTGACAACATGTTATAATCTGGGTCATCTAATTTTTCTATATTACGATTAACATAGATTTCAAGTTGGTTTAATAATTTAGCAATGTTAAGTTCCATGATTGAATCCTCCATAAATTCGAATCGTTATAACTTGAAGTTATATCTATTTAAAAAATATTCCTAAAACGAATAAAAGTCAATAGAAAATATAATTTTAAGTTATACTTTTTTTGGAAGTGATTAATTAATGATAGTTAAAATAAATGAATTAAGAAAAGAAAGAAATGTATCACAAAAAGAATTAGCATCTTACTTAAATGTTTCACAAGCACAAATAAGTAAATACGAATCAGGATTAAATGAACCAGATATCTCTACATTAATTAAAATTGCTGATTTTTTCCAAATATCAATTGATGATCTATTAGAACATAATTATGCTAAAACAAGTTATACATCAAATGAATTAGTTAAAATGATTGAATTATGTTCACCATCAGAAAAACTTTTAATACAAAATATGATTATTTTGTTATCGAAAAAAAATCAATAGCCATGTTCCCTCCAGAGCATGGCTTTTAAAAATCATAATTTCATCTATATAAAGTAAGTTATATTACTATGTAAGTTTAATGTATTGTATATATATGTAATGTAGTAGTAATCAGGGTTATTAGGGATTTGATGCTTTTTTAACTTTTTACAACGCAAAAAACACGGAGCGTTTTACTCCGTTTTCTTGATACATTTTTGATACAATACATAGTAAAGTTATTAATTTTACTATTTTAATTAATTAATACAATACTGACTTTTTTTAAGAAATAATTGGCGATTATTTCTTAATACTTATATCAAAATTCTTCCCTTAGCATCCACCATTATGAGTACAGAAGTTCACTAAATGTGAACTTTTTTTGTAGTTTAACGCAGTTGTAAATTTGATCCGTAAGCGTTGATAAATTTTCTACTAGCATATTTAATAAAAAAACTATTACTCAAACAAGGATTCATCAAATGTATTATTTAATAGTTTTCCGTTAATAGTTTTCTATAAATTAATTAAGCAGTGATTGTATATTGATGCTTATTAAGTGTATATTATTTTATTAACGCTCATGTTAATGTTTTCAATGAATTTTAATAATCGATTAATTGAATGTACAGAAGTTAAATAAAATCGTTAATTTTTGTATTTTTTTATTATCTTTGTCTCAAACTATTTTTAGGAGGTATGATATATAATGCAACAAACAAATGTAACAGAAATTAATGTTCCTACAGATGAGCAAGATGCAAGTGTAACAGTAAAAGAAATTGTATACGAAAAACCACTTTCATATTTAGAATGGGTTGGAAGTGTTTTCTTGTTATCGATTCCTTTTATAAATATTATTTCTTCAATTGCTTTTATCTTTTTAAGAAGAAAAAGCAAGAATAGATCTAATTATGTTATTGCAAGCTTAATGATTAGTTTTTCATTTTTAATTTTAATAGCCATTATCTTGTTTATCTTTAGAGATTATTTAAAAGATGTAGTATTGGATATTTATCGTCAAATGCCGTAATTTTCATTAAGTGGATCTTTAAATAATTCTACTTTTGGTGGATTAAAAGTCATTATAATGAATAACATAAAAAGCAGCAAAAAAATAAATAAGGATATAATAATTATATTTTTATTTGGTATGAGCTGCTTTTTTTCATCTTCATATGAAAGAAAACAAACTGCGGCAATTAAAATCACATATAAAAATATATTTATAAATGCTGATTTAATTCCGATGGATTGTAAGAAATAATAAAGCATCGGTAAGATAATTATTGATAAAGTAATATTGAATATGCGATAAGGCATTATATTCTTAAAAGTTTTTTTATTGATGAATATTTCTAAAACGCTTACAAGAATAAAAGGAAAAAATAAAAGTTTTAAATGTTCAAATATTGATTCATTTACAGGTGTAAAAATACCGACAAATGGATTGTTGTTACAAATAGCAAAAAGATAATGAGAGAAAACTCCAATTAAAGTTGTTACAACAAATAGTAAGATATAGCTTGTTACATTCTTTTTATAAGCGGTCATTTTTTTATTCCTCTTATTTTCTTTATATGTTTAAAAAGAATAAAAAAGACTCATGAAAAGCCATAAGTCTATTTAATATATAATTTCTTTGCACTTGCAACTGGTTCACATGTTACATCGATTTTTAGTTTTCTTAATACCGAAGCATCTTCAGGATGAAGAATTGTGGTACTATGGGCTTGTGAATGCGCTAAATCGTTTATTTTTGTCATTGCAAGTTCGGCTAAAGGATTTGTTCTAGCAGAAATTGCTAAGGCAATTAATACTTCTCCAGCCCGCAAACGAGGATTTTCATTTCCTAAGTTATCGACTTTTAAATTAGAAATAGGTTCGATAACAGAAGGGGAAATAAGAATCATTTTATCATCAATGTTTGCTAAATGCTTTAAGGCATTTAAAAGCAAAGCAGAAGTTGCGGATAATAAGTTAGAAGCCTTTCCATCAACAATGCTACCATCAGGTAATTCAATCGCCATTGATGGTGATTTTGTATATTTAGCTTTATCTAAAGCTTTTTTTACACATTTTCGGTCGTTGACACCGATTCCAAGATGAAGCATAATCATTGATATTTTATCAACTTCGTTTTGGGTGAGTTTTCCGTTTCTTAAAGCAATTAAAGAATCTAAATATCTTCTAATAATTTCATCTTGAGCTGCTTTTTTTGCTAGTTGCTCATTTTCAATAGCGAATCCGACCATATTAACCCCCATATCAGTTGGTGATTTATAAGGGCATTTGCCATATATAGCTTCAAAAATAGCTTTTAATACAGGAAATATTTCAACATCACGATTATAGTTGACTGCAGGAATATGATAGGCATCAAGATGATAAGGGTCAATCATGTTCACATCGTTTAAATCCGCAGTTGCGGCTTCATAAGCTAAATTAATAGGATGTCTTAATGGTAAATTCCAAATTGGAAAGGTTTCATATTTAGCATAACCCGCTTTGATACCTCGCTTATGCTCATGATAAAGTTGAGATAAACAAGTTGCCATTTTTCCTGAACCTGGTCCAGGTGCGGTTACAACGACAATTGGTCTACTAGTTTCAATATAATCGTTTTTTCCAAAACCTTTATCTGAAATAATATGTTCGATATCTCGAGGATAGCCTTCTATATGATAATGAAGATATGTTTTAATACCTAAATTATTTAATTTCTTTTTAAATGAGGTGACTTGTGGAACTGATTCGTATTGAGAAATACATACTGAACCGACATATAGTCCTGAACTTCTAAAAGCGTCGATTAATCTAAGAACTTCGGATTCATAGTTAATATCTAAATCGCTTCTAATTTTATTCTTTTGAATATCTAAAGCGCTGATAACGATAATTACCTCAACTTGTTCTTTGATTTGAAGAAGCATTTTTAATTTGCTATTAGGTTTAAATCCTGGGAGGACTCTTGTAGCGTGAAAATCATCAAATAATTTGCCACCAAATTCAAGATATAGCTTATTCCCAAACTTTTTAACGCGATCAAGTATTTTTTCTTTTTGTAATGACAAGTATTTTTCATTATTAAAAGCGACTTCCATTTACTACACCTTCTTTAAATATTAATTGCAAAACCTCATATATCTTAACTTAAAAATATAAAGAATTACAAGATTAAAATTAATTATTTTTTTTCTTACTTTTATCTGCTTTTTTGTATTTTTTAAATTGTTCAATATCCATATAATCCTCTCTTAGCATTGGTTCTTCTTGAGGACCTATCTGTATTTCAGTAAAAATAGTATTTTCTGCGCCAGATTCTTGCATCATTATTTTATTTATTTCTAAATAATTTATTCTCTTTCGTTCTTTTTCCATTTTTTTCATGTTGTTTTTTCCTTTCTTTAAATAGTAAGTTCATAATTAAGTATTTCCATTTCATAGATTAATATGAATAAAAAATATGGGAGATGAAAAAATGATTTTTGAAAATATATTTGATTTAATTGGAAATACTCCGCTTTTAAGGCTTAAAAAAATTGAAGAAAAATATCATTTAAAAAGTCAAATATATGCTAAATTAGAGGGTTTTAATATTGGAGGTTCAGTTAAGTCAAGGATTGCTTATTTTATGATAAAAGAAGCATTAAAAAAAGGTGAAATTAATAAAGATACAGTTATTATAGAATCAACTTCAGGAAATACAGGAATATCTTTAGCGATGGTTTGTGCTTTTTTGAATTTAACTTTTATTGCGGTAATGCCTGATAATATGTCAAATGAAAGACAAAAAATAATTAAAATCTATGGTGGTAAAGTTGTATTGACACCCGCAGAGTATGGGATGAAGGGGACAATGGAATATGTGGAATTATTAAAAAGAAAACATCCAAATCATTTTATTCCATCACAATTTGATAATGAAAACAATTCACTTACTCATTATTTATCAACAGGCCCTGAAATAATAAGAGATCTTCCTAACATAAATGCATTTGTTGCTTGTTTGGGAAGCGGAGGAACTATAACAGGTGTCGCTAAAAAATTGAAAGAATATAATAGTAGTATTAAGGTTGTGTTAGTTGAACCAAAAGAATCGCCACTTATTAAAGAAGGATACGCAGAAGCCCATAAAATACAAGGAATTGGGCCTAATTTTATACCGAAAATATTATCGTTAGAAAATGTTGATTATTTAGAAAATGTTTCATTTAATGAAGCTATAGAAACATTATATGAAATTTCGAAAATAGAAGGATTGTTTATAGGATATTCATCTTCTGCAGCATTAAAAGTGGCGATTAATTACGCTAAAAAGCATGAAAATGAATCAATTGTTGTTTTATTTCCTGATTTTGGTGAACGATATTTATCAACTTTAGAAGAGAGTGATGAAAATTAAAAATAAAAAAATAATTGATAAGAAGAGTTTTTTATCAAGAAAACAAATTAATAGACTTGTAGAATGCTTAAATAAGTATTTTTATTATAAAATTTATGAACATAAAGAGAAAAAGAGGTATAAATATTTAATATACATATTTATAAAAAAAAGAAAAAAACTTAGTTTTAAAGAAATTAATAATGGATTAAATAAATTATTTATTTCATATAAACAAGATATCAAGTTATGCTATTTAAATGATCCATCTTTAATAGATGAAAAAGAAGTGTTTTTTTCTCATAATGGTTTCAAAGCCATTTTTATTTATCGCTTTGCTAATTTATTAAGTAAATACAATATTTCTTTTTTACCACGACAAATTAGTGAATATGCTCATTCAGTAACAGGAATTGATATACATCCATTTTCATCAATAGGGTGCCCTTTTTTTATTGATCATGGAACGGGAATAGTGATTGGAGAAACATCAATTATTGGTAATAGTGTTAGCTTATATCAAGGAGTTACTTTAGGAGCGTTTTCATTAAAAGATGGACGAGAGTTGTCTGGAAAGAAAAGACATCCAACAATAGAAGATAATGTGGTTATCTATGCTAATGCGACCATATTAGGGGGGAATACAATAATTGGTAGTAATTCAATTATCGGGGCTTATGCCTTTATAAGTAACAGTATTGAAGCTAATTCTATTGTAAAAAAAAATAATCACTAAACAGAGAAATGATTATTTTTCTAAGTCTTTTATATAGTCGTTAATTAATGCTTTTAATTCATCACCATTAGCTAAGGAAGAATTCATTAATAAATTTATTAATCCATCAGTTTTATCTCTACCAACAAGATAATCTACACTAACTTCAAATATATCAGCAAGCTTAATAAGGTTTTTAATACTAGGTTGATTTCTTTCTCTTTCCCAATTACTTATGGTTTGATCAGAAACACCCACTAAATCACCTAGGTGTTGCAAGGACCAATTTCTTTCTGTTCTTAATTCTTTAATTCTCATTTTTCTACCTCGGCTATGTGAAATCATTTTAATTGAATTGAAATAGCGTTAAATTTCGGTGGTTCACTTTGTTAATAAAACGAATATAAATTCAAAGTTTATTTGGCTGAAAAATAAAAAATGTAAAAAGCAAGAACTCTTTTATTTTTATTTTTTTTTGTGTAAAATATTACTAATAAAAAGGAGCAATTTATGAAAGAAAAAAAAGAAGGTTTTTTTTATAAAATCACCATTTTTGTTAAGTCAATGTGGGAAAAGGAAAGTATTCGCTTTTTATTTGTAGGAGGATTAAATACCCTTGTTGGAATTATTGTTACATGGATATTAAGAGCAATCTTTGAACAAGTTAATATTAATCCAGAAGTTCTTGTTTTATATTATGAAAAAAGTGTGGGTTTATCATATAAAGATTTAAGCAATCTTCAAGGAGCAGTTGAAGTTTTATATGTAGATATTCCTTATTTGATTAATTTTATTGCGTTACTTCCTTTTGCTTATACAACACAGACTTTAATATCGTTTAGAACAAAATGGTCTTTAAAGAGATTTGCACGTTATCCTTTAAGTTCGATTCCTAATTTGCTATTAACTTCATTATTAATTTGTTTATTTTCTGGAGTGATGGGGATTAATCCATATATAAGTTATGTTTTAGCGCCGATTGTGGCTCTTCCTGCAATGTTTTTTATTATAAGATTTTTAGTTAAACCAATTAAAGGAAAAATAATTCATGAGCAAGAATAAAAAATATATTATCACTAGTATTGATTTCAAGAAGAAAGAGATTATCGTAAAATATTTAGATAATACAGAAGAGAAAGAAATTTCTTTATATCCAAGTGTTTATAGTGATTTTTATCTTTATGTTGGAAAAATAATAGAAGATAAAGAATTCAAATTAATTCAAGAAAAGAATGCACTGGCTAAGTATTTTGATATTGCCTACAAGCTTATATCTAAGAAAGAATATTCCTCAGGACTTCTTAAAAAAAAGTTAATTGAAAAAGATATTAAGGAAGAATATATCGAAAGAATAATTATAACTTTAAAAGAGCAAGGTTTAATTGATGATGAACGATATGCTAGAGAATATAAAGAAGCACTTGATATTAGATTATATGGTAAAAATTATATCATTAAATTATTAAAAGAAGCGGGAATAGACTATAAATTAATCAATCAGTTAGAATTTAACAATGAAGAAGATAAAATTAATAAATTAATAACGGTTCTGATAAAAAAACGAGAGAAAGAAAGTTATTTAATAATGAAAAAACATTTATATCAAGATTTATATCTTAGAGGTTACGAAAGTGAATTAATCAATGAAAATATTGTTTTAATTGATGGATATGATCAAGATAAAGAGTACGATAATTGTTTAAGAGATTTTCAAAAATACAATCGAATATATCAAAATAGGTATAGCAAAAAAGAGCTTAAATCAAGAATTATATCTTCACTAATGCGGAAAGGCTATAGTTATGATATAATCAAAAAAGTAGTGGAGGGACAAGTTGATGAATGAAGTACATAATTGGATTAAAGAATTAAAAGAAAACGATCATGTCAATTGCGCATATTTAGTAATTAATGTTACCAAAGGAATAACAAATAATAATGCCGCATATTTAAATATTACATTTCAAGATAGTACTGGAGTTATTGAAGCAAAAAAATGGGATGCAAATGAAAGCGATATTGAGGTATTTAAAATAGGATCAATTGTTAAAGTTAAAGCGGATGTTATTAATTATCGAACAGGATTACAAATGAAGGTATTAAGCGGTGAAGTTTTAGATGTTGAGACTGTTGATTTATCTTTGTACACTATTTCCTCTCCTGTTCCATTAGAAGAATTGAAGAATAGATTAGATGTATTTATCGATTCAATTAAAGATGAAGAACTTAATTTATTTGTTAAAGAAATAATATCTTCAGTTTATGATTCTTTTGTTATTTATCCAGCTGCTGTTAGAAATCATCACGAATATACCAGTGGACTTTTATATCATACTTTATCAATGGCTACATTGGCGTTACAAATTTCCGCTTGTTATCCTTCTATAAATTATGATTTGCTTATGAGTGGAGTTTTATTACATGATGTTGGTAAAATAATCGAGTTAACAAAACCACCAATTGTAAAATATAGTAAAGAAGGAAGATTGATAGGTCATATTTCTATTATGCATAGTTTGATTCGTGAAACAGCTTTTAAATTAAAAATTGATGATGAAAAAAGAATACTTCTCGAACATATGATATTGTCACATCATGGTAAACATGAATACGGCTCCCCAGTTGTTCCATTAACCCGTGAAGCTTTATTACTACATATGATTGATGATATGGATGCTAAAATGACTATTATTGATAAAGCCTTTGCAAATATTGAAGAAGGAGAATTTACTTCAAAGATATTCCCACTTGATGATAGATGCTTTTATAAACCAAAATTAACGAAAAAATAAAATTATAAGGATTTGAAAAGATTTTATATCTTGATAATCCTTTTTTTATTAGATGGTAAGTTATTTAGAATAGTTCATTAAATCACATTAAAAATATTGATAAAACGTATTTATCTTTAGTTTTTGCTATAGTTAAATATTGTATGAGGGAAAAAAATAATGAAAGCCAAATCATGTTTATATTTATTAGGAACAGCATTACTTTTAGGAATATTATCATTTAATAATGAAATTAAAATTGCAGATGCGTATTATGTTAAAGAAAATACATCCGTTGCTAAACAAATCGCGGATGAAGGAACTATTTTATTAAGAAATGAAAAAGGTGTTTTACCATTAACTAAAGAAGATGTGGTAATAGGTGTCGGTGAAGCGCAAAATAGTGAACAAAATTTTGGTGGAAGTGGCAGTGGGAATGTTATTTCTAAACAAAAGATTAATTATCAAAAAAGTTTAGAAGATGCATGTCAAAATCGTCATTTAATTAAATCATATAATAAAGTTGCCGCTAATTATGATGATAATTCAGTTACAAAAGTACTTTATTTTATAGGAAGATCATCTACAGAAGGTGAAGATAATACGACAGAATATTTTTATTTAACTTCTAAGGAAAAAAGTGAATTAAGAACATTAATAGATAATTACGGCGCAGATAAAATAATTGTTATTTTAAATGTCGGAGGTGTTATTGATACCTCATGGCTTATTGAAAACAATATTGCGGGTATTATTTGTCCATTTTATGGAGGAAATCAAAGTGGTCCTTCTTTAGTGGATGTCTTAACTGGTGTTGTTAATCCATCTGGAAAAACTACGGATACATGGGCTAAATCATATGAAGATTATCCTTCTTCAAATAATTTTGCTAATGACCTATATATTTATTATGAAGAAGATATTTATGTTGGATATCGTTATTTTTCAACATTTGATCCAACATATCAAAAGGTCAATTATGAATTTGGTTATGGTCTTTCTTATACAAACTTTAATATAAATGTTAAAAATTTTAGAGTTGCCGATCAAAAAGTTAAGGTGGATATTGAAGTTAAAAACACCGGTGATTATTATGGTAAGGAAGTCATTCAATTATATTATCAAACTCCATCTAATTTAATTAAAACCCCATGTTATCAATTAGGGGCGTATATCAAAACGGAAATGATAAAACCTAAATCTACATATAAAGGTTCCTTAGAATTTTCTTTAAATAATATGGCATCTTTTGATGAAAGTGGAATTATTTCTAAAAGCAGTTATGTGCTTGAACAAGGAGAATATAAATTCTATCTAGGAAACAGTCTTAAAAATGCAACAGAAAGTGCTTTAATTGGAAAAGTATCGTTAGATAGAAAGGTTGTTTATACCTCTAATGTTGATTTATCAACTAATATGTTAAAAGGTAAAATAACTGAAGAAAACGGGAATGAAGTTTATGAAGATTTAATAACAGATGAAGAAAATAATAAGATTATTAAGATTAAGAATGGATATAATATTATTCAAGCAGAAGATTTTATAAATAAATCCTCATCAGCAACAAGAGAAACATTTTTTACTAGTTTAACAAAAGGTGTTGGAGTAGGAAATTTAACGACTTCTGATGGCTTTTTGGAGTTTAATGTTGATGTTGAAGATCCGGGAATTTATCAAATGGGATTTAATATATCAAGTCAAATAAACGCAAACAATAAAATGTTTACTGTTTATCTTGATGATGAAAATACAGGTATTTCTCCATCAATGAATCCTACACATGGTGAAGGCGATGGAAAATGGCATACGTATGGCTATTGTTTTGATCAAAACTATACTATTAATTTCACGGAAAGTGGCATTCATAAAATTAAATTAGAAGGCAATGGTGGCAATTTCCAAAATATTGATTGCTTTACTATCTTTAATAATATGTTATCACTAAATAATCAAACAGAAATTGGCGCAGAATGTTTTAAAAACTCATCATTTAATGAAAATGAAAATAGTACGCTATCTTATCCAAATGGTATTGCAAGTAATATTTCTTTAAAAGAAGGTACAGCGTTTACATATGAAATAATATCTTTGAAGGAAAGTGATTATTATTTAAAACTATTAGCTTCGAATATTATTGAAGCTAGCGATGATATTGCTTCGATTATAATTAATAATCAAGAAATATCAGATAAAATGGCATTAAAGAGAACTGCTGCTGGTAGTGATGACAATAATGTTGTTAGTAATTATTATACATTTTTAGACACTTCAAATGTTAAAGTCCATTTAAAAGAAGGGAAAAACACTGTTAAAATAATTACAAAGAATAAATCGATTTGTTTGATTGATTCGCTTGTTTTTACTCCTTTTTCAGTAAAAATTGATGATTATGAATATTATGATAATACTAATGAATTTAAAATTAATACTGATTATGATGGAATTGTATTAGATAAACTTATTACTTATGAGGATGTATATAAGAATCCTAATTTAATAGATGATTTTTTATCGCAACTTTCGATTAGTGAATTAATATCTCTTCTTGGAATTGATTCGGGCTCTCCATATGCTTCTGCAACAGGAACAGGAGTGTTTGGTGGAAGACGTGTTGATAGCAAATATAAAATTCCTGATGCGATTACTGCGGATGGACCAATGGGAATAAGATACACAAATGGAAATATCGGTAATTCAACATTCTTCCCATGTTTAACAATGCTTGCCTCAACGTGGAATTTAGATTTAGTGCGTGAATTTGGTAAATCAGTTGGTAAGGAAGCTATTACAACTCCAGTTCAAATGTGGTTAGCGCCAGGATTGAATATTCATAGAAATCCATTATGTGGAAGAAATTTTGAATATTTATCTGAAGATCCTTTGGTGTCGGGTTTAAATGGAAGTGCAATTACTTTAGGAAGTCAGTCGCAAGGATTATCCGTTTGTATTAAACACTTTTTTGGAAATAATCAAGAAACGGCAAGATTTTCTTCATCATCGATTATTTCTGAACGGGCTCAACGGGAAATATATTTGAAGCCTTTTGAAATAGTGGTCAAAAATGCGAATCCTTATGCAATTATGTCCTGTTATAATCAAGTTAATGGTGAATATGTTGCTTCTAATAAAACTATTATGAAAAACTTATTACGTGATGAATGGGGATTTAAAGGTTTGGTAGTTTCTGATTGGAGCGCTTGGGTTCCTCATACTTCTTTAGTGCTTGCTGAACATCAAATTAAATCTTCTAATCCTGATTATTCTTCTTTATTATTTTCTTATACAAATGGCATTATTACTCGTGATAATTTAGAAATAAATGCAAAATATGTTATTGAATTTTTAATTAATTCAACTGTTAGTCAACAAAAAGTCCATGATATTTGCATTGAAAATAATAAAGATACAAGCTTTGAATTAAATAAGTATTCGTATATGGATGAAATTGATAATAAATATGTATATTATTACAAAATATATGTTGAAGAAAATTCTAAATATAAATTGTCGTTTGACAAAAAAATTAGAAATATTTGTATTGATGGAGAAGAATATATAGTAAACGGAAAATCTTTATCTATTGATTTAGAAGATGGATTGCACCTTATTAAGGTAGTAAGTGATAAAGAGATAATTGATGGTAAAT
>CAZZGL010000040.1:0-12024 GCA_964654155.1 uncultured Staphylococcaceae bacterium
CCTACAAAACTTTAGAGGATATCAAGCCCTTCCCTACAAAACTTTAGAGCGCCTTATTTTTTAAATTTGTTCTTAAATTTATTTAATATTGAATCATTTTTTGGGGTAATAGAAGCAAATTTAGACAATATTTCTTTTTGTTCTTTTGAAAGTTTTGTTGGTGTTTGAACATTTAAGGTGATATATTGGTCGCCTTGAACACCTGTTCTTAAATCCTTAACACCTTTACCCTTAACTTTCATTATTTGACCAGGTTGAGTGCCTTCAGGAACTTTGACTTCAATATCTCCATATACAGTAGGAACTACAATTGATACTCCAAGAGCGGCATCCACCATTGATACTGGTACTTCAATATGAATATCATTTCCTTGACGTTTGAAATATTGGTGATTTTCAACAACAACTTCTAAATATAAATCACCATTTTGTCCCCCATTAATGCCACGTTCTCCTTTTCCTGGAATACGTAGTTGTTGACCGCTGTTAATACCAGCTGGTATGTTAACATCGATTTCCGTTTTAGTCTTTTTATAACCTTTTCCACCACATTCTGGACATACTTCTTTAATTTTCTTACCTTTTCCACCACATTCTGGACACACTTGTTGAGTTTCAACAGTACCAAAAATTGTTTGTTGACGACCTCTAACTTGACCAGTTCCATGGCATCTAGAACATGTTTCAATATCATTAGGTGTTTTAGCGCCAGTTCCACCACATTTGGCACATGGTTGGTCATAAGTAACATTAACTTTAATCTTGCGACCATTAATCGCATCCATAAAGCTAATTTTTACTCTCATAACGGTATCGTTACCTCTTCTAGGTCCATTAGCTTGCGCATTACTACGGCGACGTCCTCCACCAAAAATGCTACCAAAGATATCTCCTAAATCGATATCTTCAAAGCCACCGCTAAATCCTCCACCAAATCCGCCAAAGCCACCAGCTCCAGCTCCTCCATTTTGGTCAAAAGCGGCATGACCAAATTGATCATATGCGGCTCGTTTTTGATCATCATATAAAACATCATATGCTTCTTGAATCTCTTTAAATTTTGCTTCATTTCCAGTTTCTTTGTTATCTGGGTGATAAGTCTTTGCTAATTTTCGCCAAGCAGATTTAATTTCATCCTTTGTAGCGGTTTTTGATACGCCTAGCACCTCATAATAATCGCGTTTCTCTGCCACAATATCATTCCTTTCCATATACGACTATAAGGGAGCAAACGCTCCCCTATAAATTTTTACTAGTTTTTATCGGTAAAATCTGCATCTACGACATTATCATCATCAGTTTTAGTCTCACCAGTTGTTGCACCAGCTGCACCTTGTTGTGATGCCATAAATTCAGCAGCTTTTTCAAGTTCACCAATTTTTGCACGTAATGTATCCATGTCATTATTATCTAATGCGGTTTGTAATTCATCACGTAATTTTTCAGTTTGCTCTTTTTGTTGTGGATCTAAGCCTTCACCTTTTTCTTGTAAAGATTGATTTATTGAGTTGATATATGATTCAGCTTTATTACGTAATTCAACTTCTTCTTTACGTTTAGCATCCGCTTCCGCATTTTCTTCTGCTTCTCTCATCATACGATCAATTTCTTCTTTACTTAAGCCGTTAGAACCTGAAATGGTAATTTGTTGTTCTTTTTGTGTATCTAAGTCTTTTGCACTAACAGTAACAATACCATTAACATCGATTGAGAAAGTAACTTCAATACGCGGTTGTCCTCTTCTTGCTGGAGCAATACCATCAAGTTTAAAATGACCTAAAAGTTTATTATCTCTTGCCATTGGTCTTTCACCTTGATAGACCATGATATCAACCGCTGGTTGATTATCTTCAGCTGTCGAGAAAATTTGTGATTTTGTAGTTGGAATTGTGGTATTTCTTGTAATAAGTGGAGTTAAAACGCCACCCATAGTTTCAATACCTAATGTTAATGGAGTAACATCTAATAAAACGATATCTTGAACGTCACCACGGATAACTCCACCTTGAATTGCCGCACCAATAGAAACAGCTTCATCTGGGTGAACAGTTAAATTTGGAGTTTTACCGGTTAATTGTTTAACTAACTCTTGAACCGCTGGCATACGGATTGAACCACCGATTAAGATAACTTCATGTAATTCATTAGCGCTCATCTTTGCATCCGCTAAAGCTCTACGAACAGGTTCTTCTGTACGACGTAATAAATGTCTAGTTAATTCTTGGAATTTAGCTCTTGTTAAAGTGGTTTCAAAGCTAATTGGTCCTTGTGGGCCCATTCCTATAAATGGTAAGGCAATTGTAGTTTCAAGCATACTTGATAATTCAATTTTAGCTTTTTCAGCAGCTTCTTTAAAGCGTTGTAAAGCCATCTTATCATTTAATTCAACACCATGTTGAATCTTAATTTGAGCTTTAATCCAATCAGCAATAACTGCATCCCAGTCATCGCCACCTAATTTGTTATCACCGGCAGTTGCTACAACTTCAAAGGTTCCATCGCCAATATCAAGAATGGAAACATCAAATGTACCTCCACCTAAATCGTAAACTAAAATCTTTTGATTTGCTTGGGTTTCAGTACCATAGGCTAATGCGGCGGCAGTTGGTTCATTAATAATACGAACAACATCTAATCCAGCAATTGTACCAGCATCTTTAGTTGCTTGACGTTGAGCATCATTAAAGTATGCAGGAACAGTAATAACTGCTTTTGATACTTTTTGTCCTAAATGATCTTCGGCATATTTCTTCATATAAGCTAAGATTTTTGCGCTGATTTCTTGAGGTGTAAATTCTTTATTAATACATCCGATTTTAACTTTTTCCGAAGTACCGATTAAACGTTTAATTGAAGCAACAGTATCAGGATTAGTGACTGCTTGACGTTTAGCAGCATCACCAACAATTTCTTCTCCATTTGCTTTAAAAGCGACGACAGATGGTGTCGTGTTATGTCCTTCTGGATTTGGAATAACTTTCCATTTACCATCTGCTTGTAAATAGGATACAACTGAGTTAGTTGTACCAAGATCAATACCTAAAATAATTTCTTTTGCCATAATTTGTTTATCTCCTTTTTATTTAATTTTAAATATATTAACTAAGCATCTTTGGTTTCATCCAAATCGCTTTCGTTTTCTTCTTTAACTACCGGCTTTTTTGAAACGATAACACGTGCATGTCTAACGATTCTATCTTTTAAACAATAACCTTTTTGGAAAACTTTTAAGACGACATTTTCTTCGCCGTCACTTTCTTCTGTATCAAAAGCTTCCATTGTGTTTTCATCAAATTTACCACCGATTTGAGGGTTAATTTCAGTTACTCCCTCTTGTTCTAATGCATCAACCATCATTTTATAAATATATTGGAATCCCATTAAATAATTCTTTAAAGTTGGATCGGTTACTTCATTAGATAACGCCATATGGAATCCATCTAATATTGGAAGTAAGCGATCAACAAATCCCATTGCCCTATATTTAATAAATTGCTGATGTTCTTTTTCATATTGCTTATGAAGATTTTCTGTATCAGCGTAAGCTAGGTAATATTTGTTTTTCCAAATATCTGCTTGCTTAAGAGCATCTTCTAGCAATGTTTCTAACTCAGCGATTCTCTTATCGCTCTTTTTTTCTTTACTCGTCTTCTTCTCGGTTTTCTCTTCCGCCATTGAATTCACCACTTTCTTCTTTATTAAAATATTCTTTAAGCGCAGTTGCAACATATTCTAATGCTGAAACAACTCGATCATAATCCATTCTTGTTGGTCCTACTAAGGCAATTGAAGCTCCTTGACGTCCAGGAATTTCAATACTTGTTTGAATTACTGAAACATCTTCAAGATTTTCTCCTGCATCACCAATTCGAATCGATAAACCACTTTGATCCAATTCAAGTGATTGTAAATTTTCATGATTTTCTAAAAATGAAATCATTTTTTTGAGCTTTTCCGCATCATCGGCAAACTCTGGCTGTTCAAATAAATTCGTTTGTCCATATAGAACCACTCTATCTCTTGCCATTTTTAACAAAGCTTGCGCAATTGCTTGATAAATAATGTCATGTTCTTTTACATAATCTGATAGTAAAGGACGAAGCACTTCCATTTTTTCTAATAAGAGCGATATTTCTGTTCCTTTTAATCGATCATTTAACAATTGAACACATTTTTCAATATCATTTGGAGCAATACTCTTTTCAAAGACAAAGGTTTTATTTTCAACATATCCTCTATCAGTAACAAATACTGCAGTTGCGGTTTTTGATGATATCGGAATAAGTTGAATTGAAACTAGTTTTTCTTCCTTTGCATCTGGACCTAAAACTACTGAAGCAAGATTAGTCATATGAGTTAATACTTCACATGATTCTTCAATAATATCTTCTATTGATTTTGTTTTTTCATTAAGGATATTTTGTAGTTGATATTTAATATCTTCATCAACTTCTTGCTTTCTTAAATGATCAATATAATAACGATATCCTTTAGAAGATGGAACTCTTCCACTTGAAGTATGAGTCTTTTCTAAATATCCTTCATTTTCAAGTGATTGCATTTCATTACGAATAGTTGCGCTGCTAAATGGAATACCATATTCTTCAATTAAAGTCTTACTTCCAACAGGTTGAGCTGTTTTAATAAAATGATCTACAATCAATTTTAAGATTTTATCTCTTCTTGATAATGTCATATCTTAGCCCTCCCTTTAGCACTATTGTATTCCAAGTGCTAACTATATTATAACCATGTTTTTAGCACTGTCAACAAAAAAGTGCTAAATTTTAGATTTTTTTAGTTAAAGTAAATGTAAGTGCAAGTTAATAAATATTTTAAAGAACTATCAATTAACTATTTCAACTATAAAAAACAAAGAGCTAGAAAAAAAGTATAACTCTGGACAAATTCCATAGAAGTTTTTAAGTTATTTTAATAACAAAACTAGAATAATTTTAGTTAAATTAACAAGTTTATATTACAAACAAAAAACGTCATCATATGTAAATAAAACACATACAATAACGCTTAAATTACATAAATATTTTTTAAAATTAAAATATTAAATATTAAAATTATTTTTATAATTATTTTACTCTATAAGTACAACTTTACTTCTCTTTATTCTTATTTCGATACTCTTTAGGAGTCATTTTAGTATATTTCTTAAATGTCTTTGTAAAGTATGAAGAATGATTAAATCCAGTCATTTGGGCAATATCGATAATCGACATATCACTTATTCTAAGTAAATTACATGCCTCTTCAATTTGACAATTTAATTTATAAGTCATAATAGATATTCCCATTTCTTTTTTAAATTCATGCGCTACTAGTGATGAAGAAACTGAAAATCTTTTAGCAATTGAATCTAAGGTCATTGGTAAATAATAATAATGCTTAATAATATTAACAATTGATGATACTAAGCTATTACCACTATCTAAATTTGATTTATTAATTGTTAACGGATGTGTTCTTTTAATAACATTAATAATACTTTGATAAGATGTTTTAATAATATCTAAAGAATATTCTTTATAATTATCTGTTTCTTTTAAAATGACATTGTAAAGTGAATAAATAACTTGATAATCATCCTTATCTAAATTAAAGTAAATAATTTTCTTTTCATAAGTTTCTTTTAAATATACCTCTAATTGTTGAACACCTAAAGCTAAAAATTTAAGATTTGAAGAAGAAATCTCACAATGTTTAGAATTTGCATTAATAATCATTACATCATATTTTTTAACATCAATCGTGCGATTTTGAGTTTTAACTTTTCCTTTTCCATCAATAAAAAGAATTATTTCTAAATTAGGATGTGAATGATAAGATGTTTTAAATTCATCATTTATTTCTGTTTCAGAAATATATAATAAATCATCTATATTTCTTATTGATAATCTCCGATGCACAAAATCACCCTCTTTGCATAATTATAATATAAATTTGCAATATTGTTATATGAATTAAGAAATTTTATTGTAAAAAAAGGACGAAATTAATCATCCTCTATATTCTATAAAATGTTTTCATTGCCTCTAAAACATTAGCTTTCATTTTCTTCGTTGCGTAGCTAGCTATTTCATGATAGAAAGTAATATCTTTTTGAACTATTTCTTGTGTTGCATATACTCCTTCTCTAGCCATATATGAATAATAATTAATTTTTCGAATTCCATAGTCAATAGCTTTTACATAGTCTTCTTTCGATACGCCTGAACCTCCATGCATAACTAGTGGTATATTACAAAGTTCACTAATACGAACAATACGTGGAAAATCTAATTCCGGTTTAACTTTATAAATACCATGTGCGGTACCAAATGAGCATGCAAGGGCATCGATTTCTGTTTCATCAACAAAACGTTTTGCTAATGAAGGATCCGTATACATTTCTTCTTTTGTTAATGGTCGTGAATCCCCTGATTCTCTTCCCCCTAACACGCCAATTTCCGCTTCAACGGAAGCATTATATTTTTTAGCCATTGCAACGGCTTTTTTTGTTAAATCAACATTAGTTTCATATGGTAATGCTGATGCATCAATCATAATTGAGCTAAAACCAATATCTAAACTTCTTTGCAAATAATCTAAATCTTCACCATGATCTAAATGAACACAAACAGGAACTTTTGCTCTTTTAGCAAGTTCAACCATACAAGGACCAATAACATCTAAAGGGGCATCTGCTTCATGACATTGTGCGTGCATAATAATAACTGGTTTATTTAATTCTTCCGCTGCTTCTATGACTGCTTGTAAACTCTCTAATGTTGGCGTGTTAAACGAACCAATCGCGCAGTTATTTGATTCTGCATATTTTAATATATCTTTTAAATTAATAATCATTTTTATTCTCCTTCAAATAGTGTGATTTTCACACAATAATTTTTCTTTTCATTTGGTTTTAAGATTGTTAACAATCCTTTTTTACGCATTATATTTCTTCCTTCTGGAGTACAGTTACCTGGTTCTAAGCCTAAAACATAATCGCGATTCCCCATCATCTTCCATTCACAAAAAAATGGTAATACATGAGAATCAAAATTAATCTTTACCCCAATATTAACTAATGGTGAATATAATTTAACCTCAGCATCTTCTTTAAAATAATGGAAATAACATCTTTCAACATATCCATTTGTTGGAGGTAATAATTTATTCCATTTATCTAATTCACTTGTAGCTAAATCATCTCTTCCTTCAATCTTAATAGAATTAATGGTTAAAATTGAATTTTCTGTCAATAACGGATAACCAAAATTCATATGATATAATATTTCTAAAGGTGTATCCTTATCACCACGATTAATAATTTCATCTTCGATAGTAAAGCTATTTTCTTTTTTAGAAATTCTAATAGTTCTTTTTGACTTTAGTTTATAAGAAAATATTCCTTCATCAAGAATGTCCGCTTTTGCTATAAGATAATCACCATTATCTTCAAAAGTTGGATTAATACATGGAATATGAGAATAAGTTCCATGAAGTGGTAATTCATCACCATTATCAACATTAGGCGAACCTACATTATTAAATCCACAGGTTGTTAAGAATCCACCGGTAAACGATTTTAAAAATCCTGCACCTTTATTATCATAATATGTATTATTTACATATCCATTTGGTGTAATATAATTAATATTTGTTCCTTTAAATGTTACAGAAACAATATCAAATCCTCGATCTAAAGAAAGACATAATTCTAATCCCAAGCCATTTTTTATATGCCAAATTCTCATTCCTTTGGCTTTTCCTTCATTTAAAATATATTCTTCTTTACCATAAAGTTGAAATTCATGACCTAAATACTTTAATAAATCCATTATCTCACCTCTTTTAATAATCGATATAATCTACGATATTTACGATATACTTTCTTATATAATTTTGATTTTTCTTCATTAGGAATAAATACTTTTTTAACTTTTATCATCTTAGAAGCAGCTTCTTCTAAATCTTTAAAAAGTCCTATAGCCACTCCTACAATCATCGCACTTCCGACAGTTCCCGCATCACGAGTTTCTAATTGATAAACGGGAATGTTATAAATATCCGCTTTTATTTGAAGCCAAGTATCATTTTTAGCTCCTCCTCCAGAAGCATAAATTCTTTTTAAAGTTACACCTGCTTTTTCTAATCGTTCTAAAGAATATTTCATTTCATAACTAAGCGACTCTAAAGCAGCTTGATATATTTCATATCCATTTGTTCCTAAATCAAGATTTATAATTGCCCCTTTAGCTAAAGGATCATTAAACGGAACTGAAGCTCCCGCTAAATGAGGAACAAACATTACTTTCGTTGGCTTATCACTAACATTGGCGTTTAATTCTTCAAACAAATCAGCTTGATTCTTTTTAGAACTAAAATAATTATTAATAACCCATTCAATTAACGCTCCACCGGTATTAATAAGGGCATAACAAACATATTGATTTTCTTTTATATAGGGAATCACACCATAACCTTTAAAAGAAAGAAACTTCTTATCAATATTTTCATCAAATAATATTGTATTGCATTCGCATGTTCCTAACCCATCCGCGGCGCTTTCTAAATCAAAAATTGAAGCTCCAACCGCATTTGCAATTTGATCATGCGCAATATTAATTATTTCAATATCATTTGTAATTTCTAATAATTCTTTAACTTCTTTTTTTATAAATCCCGCACTTGTTCCTGTTGGAACCGGTGTCGAAAATAAAGACATATCTATATCAGCACAATCAAATATTTCTTTAGACCAACATTTATTTATTACATCAAATCCTAAAGTTCGACTTGCTAAAGAATAATCAATTTGTCTAATTCCTGTTAGCATATAAACAATAAAATCTTCAATTAATAAAACTTTATCAATATTTTGATATATATTTGGATTATGCTTTTTAATATACATTAGTTTAGGAAGGGAAAACATTCCTAATCCTACTTGACCAGTAATTTCTCCTAAGCGGCTCTTGCCTATTTTTCTTTCAAGTAATTTTGCTTCCTTTGTTCCTCTTGGATCAGTATAAAGCATCGTTTTTAAAAGAATATTATCATTTTTATCAAGCACAACAAAAGATTCTCCAAATGATGTAAATCCAATTGCTCGTAAAGAAGGATACTTTAAGACCGCTTTCTTAATTAACGAATAAACTGTGTTTAAAATATCATTACCATCAAGAACATGTTCATTACTATTGCGTATAGAAGGATAAGATTGATAAATAGTATCAACCTTATCCAAATCATTAAATATTGTTATTTTACTTCCAGTAGTGCCAATATCAAATCCTGCGTAAATCATAATAATTATTTATCGATGTCAACTACATCATATCCTAAATATGTTGAGAATGCTTCTGTTAAGATTGATTTCATATGACCCATTCCAACTGTGGTATGGTGTTTAAAGCCACCACGTGCAAGTTTAATTAATTTTTCTTGAAGGTTTGGAATTAAAGCAACGCCCCCACATCCAAAGAAGCTCTTTTCAATAGGTTCACCCGTAAATGCGGCTTCAGAAGCATAAATTATAAGTTTGCCATCTCTTGTTTGACAATTTGAGAAAGTCATATCAAATGCTTTAATACGTCCTTCATTACTGCCCCATCCTGAATCTGGATCAACTTTTGAAAACATTTTATGGTCGGTAACTAATCCCTTTTCAGTCATTAAGCTTTGAGCGACAGGACCGCAGTGGAATAATATAACTTTATCTTCATCTTCACCATAGTTGTTATTCCAGTCTAAACATGCTGTCGGATGACCAGAAGCTAAAGTCATTGCTCTCATCGTAATCGCGCTACACAAATCAATTTCACATGAAGCAGGTATGCCTCGATCATTTAATTCAGATAATAAAACGCATGGACAAACACGATAATATGTCTCCATTTCATTCCAACATCTTAAAGTTAAGGCATCTAAATGATACTCTTCAATATATTTATCTAATACAACCGAGAACTTAGCTAAAGTAATAACTCTTTCTTTTGGTACACAGCTGAAATTAGTATAAGCAATCAAGCGTTCGATTTTCGCTTTAACTCGTGGATCATCGTCTTTTAATTCATCAGCAAAATGGAAGAATTCAGAAAGATCAAATGATTCAACCGTAATACCGTATTTTTCTAAAGCTATTTCATCAAAACGAACTGTTTTAAATGCGGTTGTTCTTGCGCCTATACAACCTATGGTAAATCTCTTCATACCATTTACAACGCGACATATCGCTGCAAATTCATGTAAGTTATTTGCGAATGTTTCGCTTAATGGATGTACTACATGAGGTTTTAAAACTGTAAATGGGATACCATATTGAGTAAAGACATCAGTTACCGAGAATTTTCCACAATAAGCATCGCGACGATGAGCAAAATCCATTTTACCAATTTCATCTGGATAAGCTTGCATTAAAATTGGGACTCCTGCATCACGCAAAGCTATAGAAGCACCATTTTCATCAATAAAAATTGGCATACATAAAATAACACCATCATATTCACCTTTACGTGATTCTAACCAATCATGATAAAGTCTACCTTCATCACGTGTTTCTACCGCTCCATAACGAGTAGCCTCTTTATCCATGATGATATAATCATAACCAGCATCAGTTACCGCTTTTACCATATCATCTCTAGCACTTTCAATTAATTCAGCAGGCATAAAGCCTCTGTTTCCAAAAAATAAAGCAAATGTTGTTTTTTTCATAATAAATCTCCTCTTGTAAATTTATTATATATTTAAGCGCTTTCAGATTATATTACATTACGTTCTATTTTTTTGCGATTTTGTCCAGATTATTTTACTTGTTAAATTCTTCTTTAAATCTTTTCGCAGACTTTCCTACTTCACTTTTAAATACTCGACAAAAATAATTATAATCACTAAATCCAACTTTGTATGCAATCTCAGTAATTGAATCATCACTTTCAATTAATAGAGTTTTAGCTTTTTCAATACGATATAATTTTATAAATCTAGCAATTCCCATTCCTAAATATTTTTCGGCAGCATTATAAAGATTAGTTCGACTCATATGTAAATACTTTGATAAATCATTTATTCTAATTTCACTATCCGATAAATGTTCCTCTAAATATTGTTCTAGATCACTTGTAAACTTTTCTTTTCTTACAGAAACTAATCGTTCACTTACAGCATATTTTGCTAAAGATAGTAATATTGTACTTGAGGCTTGAAGTTCATCTTCAGATAAATGTTTAATTTTTTGAATATATTCTCTTATTTTTTCATCATTTTCATTAAATTTATTTGCTTTACATAAGTATAAAACTCTTTGTTCGTCATCTTTAATATCACTAATTTGGCCAAACATAATATAACCGACTATTATATCTTTAATACGAAGATGTATCATTGCTTCTACTAGACCCGCATGACATTTATAAATATATAAATCTTCACTTTGATAACAATGTCTAAACGCCTCTAAATTTGATTGTTGGCACTTTATTTCTCCTAGTTTATTCAATCTAATTTGACGGCAAAAATCACAATCATTATGTGGATAAGAAACAATTTCACTAAAATTATTATCATATATAACAATTCTAATATGAGTTAAAACATAAAAACTTTTTAATAATTTTTCTAATTTTTCAATATTGAAATTCGGTTTCATAGCTACTCCTATTTTGTAAAAAAATTTAAATTTATTTACAAATTAATTTTACTATATATTAAAAAAAAAGAAATAGTATTTTTAATTTTTTCTTACTATTAAAAATGCTTTTTTGTTTCAATATTGTTCTTTAAAATCAAATCAAATTAAATATACAAAATAGCCACCATAAGGACTAATATCGTCTTTACTTCTTAAGTAGCTTTTTACTTATAAAAGAAATTAAATTTTCCACTAACAACCTTATATAATTTTAATTTAATGTTATTAAATAATAAATCATATAAATTAGCGCATAAAATAAGACTAATATTTTTAAAAGAAAATCCTCTTTTGCAAAGTGATGATGATATTGGTAATTAAAATCAAAAAATGAT
>CAZZGL010000041.1:0-11872 GCA_964654155.1 uncultured Staphylococcaceae bacterium
AAAGTAAAGTTGACGCGCGCGAACTTATTGTTGCATTTACTTTTTCAATTAACACATCGATATATTTCGATGCTTTTTCTTTATTAATCTTTACAAAGGTTAATAAATTTTATATAATAAACCCGCATTAACAGATTATACAAATAATTTCGTCTTGAAAGGAGCATTTATTATGCCATTAACATTTATTAATCCAGTTTCAATATATGCCCTTGGAGGTTTAGGAGAAGTTGGAAAAAACACTTATTGTATCGAAAATGAAAAAACACTAATTATCATTGATGCCGGAGTTCGTTTTCCTGAAGAAGATTTACCGGGTGTTGATTACGTTATTCCTGATTACACCCATTTAAGAAATAATCGTGCAAAAATTAAAGCACTATTTATTACTCATGGACATGAAGATCATATTGGAGGAATTCCATTTTTAATTCAAAATGTTCATATTCCTGTTATTTATGCTCCCAAACTTGCGGCCGCATTAATAAGAAATAAATTATCAGAAAATCGTATTCGTGAAAATGTTAAAATTGTTGAATACGATGAAGATGACATTATTAAAATAAATGATTTTGTTATTCAATTCTTTAGAGTTACTCACTCAATACCTGATTCTTTTGGTATTTGTGTCGACACTCCTGAAGGAAGAATCGTTACCACAGGCGACTTTAAAATTGATTTAACCCCTGTTGGTCCAGATATCAATTTATCCAAAATGGCAAAATTAGGCGAAGAAGGAATTGACCTTCTATTAAGCGATTCAACAAATGCGGAAATTGAAGGCTATACACCAAGCGAAAGAAATGTTATTAGTTCTATCAATGATGTTTTTACAAACGCTAAAGGTAGACTTATTATTTCAACATTTTCAAGTAACATTTCTCGAATACAACAAATTGTTGAAGCTTGCATAAAGTATAAAAAGAAAATTGTTATTGTCGGAAGAAGTATGGAACATACTGTAAATGCCGCAAGAGATTTTGGATATATTAAAATTCCTGATTCATCTTTAGTTAGTGTAGAAAACTTAAAAACTATTTCTCCTTCAGAGACAGTCATTCTATGTACCGGTTCTCAAGGCGAACCAATGGCGGCATTATCAAGAATCGCTAATGGCGAGCATCGATATTTAAGAATTATTCCTGGAGATACAATTGTCTTCTCATCATCACCTATTCCTGGAAATGATGCTTCAATAAATAAAGTAATTAATATGTTAACTCGTGCCGGTGCAGATGTTTTAACTAACTCAGTATTTTATTCACTTCACTCATCTGGTCACCCTGCCAAGCAAGAATTACGCTTTGCATTAAAATTATTTAAGCCAAAATATTTTATGCCTGTTCATGGTGAATATCGAATGCTTAAATTACATACCGATATTGCTGTCTCATTAGGAATGAAAAGAGAACAAACCTTTATTTTAGGAAACGGTGATACATTAATGCTCAAAAATCATGAAATCACTGAAGGCAATAGAGTTCAAGCCGATGATATATATATTGATGGAAATGATATAAATGGTTTAAGTACTGCGGTTATTCGAGATCGTAAAATTTTAAGTGAAGATGGATTAGTTGCCGTTTTAATCTCCCTAGATTCTCGCAATAACAAATTACTTGTCCCACCAACTATATATACAAGAGGATTTGTTTATTATTCATCAACACTTATTCAAAAAGCAACTATTAGAATTCAAAAAGAGCTAGAAGAATTAATGCAAAATAAAGTAACTTTTGGAGAAATTAAGAACTTAGTTCGTGGTAATTTAGCACGTTATTTATTCGTTAAAACAAAACGTAATCCAATAATTATTCCTGTTATCATGAATTTAAATAACAATCAATAGTATGTTTATTTTAGCCAGTGCTTCTCCTCGAAGAAAAGAATTACTTTCAACATTAATTAAAGATTTTAAAGTAATTGTCTCCGATGTTGATGAAAAAATTACTGTATCAAACATTTATTCTTTACCACTTGAACTTTCAAAATTAAAAGCGCATGCAGTGTTTAAAAACAACCCTAATTCAACAGTTTTAGCCGCAGATACCATTGTCATCTTAGAAAATGAAATATTAGGAAAACCAGCAGATAAAGAAGATGCTAAAAAAATGTTAAGAAAATTATCTTCTAAAAAGCATCAAGTAATTACTGGATATACTATACTTTCACAAAATAAAGAAATAAATCGTTATGTTATAACCGATGTATACTTTAACGAACTAAGCGAGGAATTAATCGATGCTTATATTGCTACCAATTCTCCTTTAGATAAAGCTGGCGCTTATGGTATTCAAGATAAGAATTTTCCTTTAGTCAACCATATCGAAGGAAGCTATTCTAATGTTATGGGCTTACCTTTAGAAGATTTAGCAAAATTTCTTCAATAAATAACACAAAACCTCTTAAACACATAAAATAAAATGTTAGGAGGCTTTTTTATGGGTAGATATTATTCATATATTCCTTATTATAGAGGAGACAATCGTATTATTGGTCCATTACTTCCATTTGTAGGAGGTCTTCTAGTCGGTGGATTAATTACTCCAAGACCAAATTATTACCAACAAATGCCATATTATTCACCACAATACTACCAACCGATGGGATATTATCAAAACCTGAATCCTTATCCAAATACCAATCCATCCGCGAATAATTATATCGTTAGTAATGCTGAAATACCAACCTACTATACATCAGTAAATACTGATACGACAAATATATATCCCTATTATACTAATCCTCGTTACTAAGACGAGTTAATTCACTATTAATATAATTGCTGAGTTCTTCAGCTTTTTCATAAATAAATGTGATTTTTGAAGACATTCTTATTGAACTTGAGATACCTAAATTCTCAAGTTTTTCATTATCTAATAAATCGTAATCACGAAGGACTAAAGTCAATCGTGAGCCTTTATGATAGCTTGAAATAATATTATTAATTGTGCCAAACGCATCAATATAATCTTTATAAATATCATTAAATGTTTTTTTACCTTTTCTACCGGTTAAAAAAATACATAAAACAACAATTAAGATAACCAATGCAATGCTTAAAGCTAACCACCAAGCATTGTCCTTTAAAAAATCATTAACAGAAACCAAATACATAAATACATCCTCCTATATTTTAATAAACGAACTTCTAATCGATGAAATAAATTTCTTTGTTACTAACTTTACTTTCTTATCTGAATATGATATTGATACATGAGTTATCTTATCTTGTAATTTATATAATTTATGGTCATATCCAACCACTTCATCATGAAATGGTGATTTAATCGTAATTACTCTTTCTGGAGTTAAAATCATACTTTGCTTTAATGAGCGATATACTATATTTTCAATTGGCGCTATTTCTGTAAGCTCTAACAAATTAAGATTAAAATCAATTACCGCTCCACCACAAGATTTATTATAAGCTGTACTTCCTAAAGTAGATGAAACTAAAATACCATTACCTCTAAATTCTTCTAAATATTCATCATCGATAAAAACTTCACATATCATCGTTTTAAAAGGATTTTCAATTCTAATTTCATTAACCGCATAGAATTGATCAATTATGCGCTCATGATCAAATATTGTTCCTTTAAGTAAAGGATATGATTCCGAAATCAAATTATTTGAAACTAAATCTAAAACCATTTTTTCAATTTCATTACTTTCATAAACGCAATAAAAACCTAAAGTTCCACTTTTAATTCCAATAAATACAATTTGATCAATATACTTAAAATAATGTTGAACCGCTCTTAAAAAAGTTCCATCTCCACCAATAAAAATAACATAATCAGGAGCAGTTTTATTTTCTACAAAACCTTTTTTTATCAATTCATCATAACATTTTTTTTCAATTTGCTTAGAATAATCATCATCACGAGTAAATATTGCAAAATACATGACATCAACTCCCTTTCATGATATTATATATATTGTACCACAATTACATTGACAAAGGAGAAAAAAACTATGTCTACTAATATAGAAATAGAATCAAAAGTTTTATTATCAAAAAATGATTTTGAAAAAGTTATTAACGTTCTACATGCCGAGCGATATAAAAGAATTAGACAAATTAATCATTATATAGATACTGATGACCAAGCATTAAGAAGACTTGGATGTGCCTTACGAATTAGAGAAAAAGATGATTTTGTTCTAACTTTAAAAACACCACTAAGTGAAGGATTGTTAGAAAAAAGTCAAACTATCACTTGGAAACAATATGAATTATTAGAAAAAAATAATATTTTTCCTGATGGCAATATTAAAACTTTCTTAGAAATATTAGGAATTAAAATCGATGACTTAAAAATTCTAACTTCTTTAACTACTGATCGTATTGATATTCCTTATAAAGAAGGATTATTATCATTAGATAAAAATAATTTTAACGGAAATTATGATTATGAATTAGAAATGGAACAAACATCTATTCAATATGCTGAAGAATGTTTAAAAGAAATCTGTGCTCTTGCAGATGTTCCTTGTGTTTTTAATACATTTAGTAAACAAGCTCGCGCGATGAATTCTTTAAAAATCAAACGCTAAATAAACTAAGTAATGTGGTATTAAATATTGCATTACTTTTTTTCTTCTTCATTATCTAAAGCATAAGCACATTTAGTATAATTAGGGCATTCATCTTTATTACATGATAAAGAAGCTATTCTACGCGCCTCAGGAGGAATAAATGTTCTTATTTCTTCTTCATTATAGCCAACTTGAATTCTTCTATCATCCACCATAATCGGTCGCTTTAATATTGAAGGATTAGTCTTTATAAACTCAATAATTTCACTGATTTTCATATTATCTAAATCAATATTATTTTCTTTAATTATTTTTGAACGCGGGGAAATAATATCATCTGTTCCATTTTCAGATTTAATTAATATATCACGAAGTTCTTCTTCATCAAGTAATGAAGAAAATATGTTTTTTTCTTGATATGGAATATTTTGTTCTTCAAACCATTTTTTAACTTTTCGGCAAGATGAACAACTCGGTGATGTATAAATTCTAATCATAATAAACTTCCTCCATAAACTACAATTTATTTTATACAGATTTCCTTTGTTTTGCAACAATAGACAAGTTTTTTAAAATTGACAAAAAAGCCAGATAATCATATAATTTTAAAAGCAAAAGACAATTTTTATTGGAGGTGCTAACATGGAAAGAATATTAAGTGGAATCAAACCAACCGGTCAATTAACATTAGGAAATTATATCGGCGCATTAAGAAATTTTAAAGACTATCAAGAACAAGGTGAAACTTTTATTTTTATTGCCGATTTACATGCTTTAACTCTTCCAATTGAACCAGAAGTATTAAGAACTAATTCACGTGATATTGCCGCCTTCTATATCGCCGCCGGCTTAGATCCAAATAAAACTCATATATTTATGCAAAGTCATGTTTCCGCACATGCTGAATTAAATGCCATTTTACAAAATTTCTTATATATGGGCGAATTGTCAAGAATGACTCAATTTAAAGACAAAAGCTCTAAAATGAAGCAAGAAGCTATTGGATTAGGATTATTCGCCTATCCTGTCTTAATGGCCGCAGATATATTATTATACGATGCTACAACCGTTCCTGTTGGCGAAGATCAAGTTCAACATGTTGAAATTACCCGTGATTTAGTCAAACGTTTTAATCATCGATTTGGTGAGGTTCTTGTTATGCCAAAGGCCGTAGTAAAAAAAGTCGGCGCAAGAATTATGTCTCTTTCTGATCCAACAGTTAAAATGTCAAAATCTGATCCTAAAGGTGACATTTTCTTAAAAGATGATTTAAAAGTAATTCGTAAAAAAATAATGTCTGCAGTAACTGATTCAGAAATGACGGTCAAATACGACAAAGAAAACAAACCTGGTATATCAAATTTATTAACGATTTATGCTTCATTAAAAAATATTTCTATTGAAGAAGCAGAAAAAGAATTCGAAGGTGCTCAATATGGAACATTTAAAAAAGCCGTTGCCGATGTTGTATGTGAAGAAATAGGTGCCTTCCAAGAACGATACAAAAAAATATTAGAATCCGGCGAATTAGATGCTATTCTTGAAAAAGGCGCAAAAGAGGCTCAAAAAGTCGCAAATGCAACTTTAAAAAGAGTGCAAAAAGCCATTGGACTTTATTAATCAACCAAGCGAAAAGCTTGGTTTATTTTTAGATGGAGGTTATAACATATGCAAAATAAATACTTAATTGCGCTTGATTTAGATGGAACATTACTAAAAGATGATGGTTCAATAGGCAAAGAACAAATTGCATATCTACAAAATTTAGAAAAACAAGGTCACATCGTTGTAATTGCTTCTGGACGTCCTATAAGAGCCATTAACAAATACTATAAATTAATCGGATTGAAATCACCAATGATCTGCTATAACGGAGCTTATATCACAAGTCCAAACAATTCTGAATTTAAAGACTTTATTTCCACTTTTCCAAAAGAAATAATAAAAGATATTGCTGATAAATTAGATGAAAGATATATTGCAAACATCATGTGTGAAACCAATCGCGATATTTGGTTAATTAAAGAAGATAGTACACTTTCAAGCTTTTTCTGGCATGATAATATGAATATTCATTATGGCAAGATACAAGAAACTCTTAATGAAGATCCAATGACAATGATTATTGAGACAACCACATCAGATATTGATGCAATTGTTGTAAATGTTGTTGAAAAATACCCGCATTTAAAAGTCAGATTTTGGAACGGTCTTTATTCTTTATTTAGTGAAATTTACTATGATTATATATCAAAAGCAGAAGGCTTAAAAATGATCGCAGATTTATATCAAATTCCTCATAAGAATATTATTGCAATTGGTGATGCATGTAATGATACAGAAATGCTTTCTTTTGCAGGAATATCAATTGCTATGATAAATGGCGATGAAGAAATAAAAAAAATTGCTACATATGTAAGTGAATTCGATAACGAGCACGATGGTGTCATGCACGCTCTTAAGAGGATATTAAAATAGTGAGGCAGAACCTCACTATTTTTAATTATTACTGGACTTTTTAATGATTATATATTTACAATTGATGCAAAAGATTCATATAACTTTTCTGGAAGTTCTTCAACTTCTGTCATAGTTTTTCCAACAGCATTTATATAAAACTTACATTTTGGTTCTGTTCCACTTGGACGAACCGCAATAGAAGAACCTCCTTCTAAAATAAACTTAATAACATCTGATTTTGGTAACGATATTGTCATCGTAACTCCATTTTCAATAGCAACACTCTTTAAATAATCTTCCACACGAACTACTTTTAAGCCATCAATTTCATCAATATTTACAGTTCTTAATCTTTTCATTAAATCAACAATATCTTTTGAGCCTGATTTTCCTTTAAAGTATTTTGAATGTTGAATATCTTTATAATATTGTCCTAGTCTTTTATATACAGTTTCTAATGCTTGATCTAAGCACATTCCTTTATTAAAATAATAAACCACCATTTCTGCTAACATTAATAATGCTTGTAATCCATCTTTGTCTCTAACAAACGGTGAAATTAAGCAACCATAACTTTCTTCATATCCAAATTCAAAAACATCTTCACCTTTATCTTGATAATTTTGAATTCGATCACCAATATATTTAAATCCTGTTAAAAGCGATTCTGTTCTTATCCCATAATATGAAGCAACATCTTTTCCAAAAGATGATGTAACAATTGTATTAAACATAACTCCATTTTTTAATAATAAGTTGCGTTCTTTTCGACACATAAAAATGTAATCCATCAATAAAGCGCCAGACTCATTACCATTTAAATATTCATAAGTACCTTTAGATGATAAATATGCAACACCAACTCTATCAGCATCAGGATCAGTCATTAAAATTAGTTGCGCATTTTCTTTCTTAGCTAATTCAATTGAAGCAACATAAGCTTTTTTTTCTTCAGGATTTGGAGAAAGAGTGCCACTGAAATTAGGATCAGGTGAACATTGCGTTTCAACTGGTATAACCTCATATCCAGCTTCTTTAAAAATTCTCATTCCATTAACATAACTTGTACCATGTTGAGGCGAAAAAACTATTTTAAATCCTTCCTTAGATAATGTTGGATTAAGTCTAATTGAAAGAACATCATTAACATACTCATCATCTAATGTGCTTGGAATAGAAATTAATAAATCAGCAGAATCAAAATGAGGAACCTCCACATCTAATTCATTAGGCAATGAATCAATTATTTCAAGTAAACGAGATATTTTTGATGGAACTAATTGACATCCATATTCATCATAAACTTTATATCCGTTATATTCTTTAGGATTATGAGAAGCCGTAATAACTATTCCCCCACATGCGTTAAGCTTTCTAACAGCGTATGAAAGTTCAGGAGTTGGTCTTAAGCTATCAAATAAGTATGCTTTAATACCGAATGCATTTAAAACACGTGCAGATTCCATAATAAATTCACGAGAAAAAAAGCGGTTATCATGAGCAATAACGACACCTCTTGCTTTAGCGTCATCATATTTTTCTAATAAATACTTAGCGTATCCAACCGATGCTTTACGTATTGTAAATATATTCATTCGATTCGTACCTGGTCCTAAAATACCTCTCATTCCCGCGGTTCCAAAATCAATATTTTTATAAAAAGCATCATCTATTTCTTCTCTAGAAAAGCTTTTTAGTAATTCTTTATCTTCTTTAGAAACAATTGGTGAATTTAACCATCTTTCATATTCTGCTTGAATATTCATAAACATTCTCCTTTACTTCTTAATATCACTCGACAAAATATTAATTATATTTTGTTCTTTTTTTCCTAAACTGGCTTCAAATGTTCGACCAGCCAAGTATTGTAGCACACCTATTCCTTGATTAAAAGTAATACTTTTTGCGTGCAAAAATTGAGATTCATAATTAAATTTTTCTTTAAATTCTTTATTAGCTTTAAAATTACCATATTTTGCATCTCCCGCAAGCGGGAAACCCATGTATGATAAATGAACTCTTATTTGATGAGTTCTACCAGTCAGCAATTGAACTTCCAATAAAGTATATTGTCCAAATTTTTCCTTAACATAGTATTTAGTTATTGCTGATTTAGCACCCTCTGTTTTTTTATCAACAACTTTAACTATTCCAGTTGTTTGATCTTTTAGTAATGATGTTTCAATTACACCATTTTTCTTAACATTGCCAATCACTAAAGCATAATAGATTTTATTAATGTATTTTTTTTCTTTAAACATTTCTAACAATGATTGTAACGCAGCAATGTTCTTTCCAAAAACAACAATTCCTGATGTATTACGATCTAATCGATGTGCAGGCGCAGGTGTAAAACCAACATCTTTTGAAGGATCATACTCACCTTTTTGATACAGGTAAGATAAAACTTGATTAGATAAAGTTATTCTTTTTTCTTTTTCATCACCATGCACCAATAAACCAGCAGGTTTGTTAACAATTAAAACATTTTCATCTTCATAAATAATCTCATGATTGAATTTTAATAATTCTATAGGTTTTTGAGAATAAAACTCCTCTATAACACTATCGTTAACATATATTCTCAATACATCATTTTCTTTTAAAATATAATCAATATTGACCCATTTACCATTTATTTTAATATCTTTCTTTCGAAATGTTTTGTAAATAAAGCTCAATGGCGCTTCACTCATATATTTACGAATATACTTGTCGATGCGTTGCCCCGCATCATTTTTTGTAATAACAATTTCTCTCATGAAGCCCTCCAAAAAACATTTATTATTTTAACATAATATTTATGTTAAATAAATGCATTTTAACTTTATTATTAAAGTTTTATTTTGAATGCATTTAGTGCTATCTTTTGCAACTAAAAATAGCTTTTTTAGTAACTTTCACCTTAAAAATGATTGTAAATATTTAGATGGGTAATGTTTTTTTCTTGAAAGCTTGTCTTATGTATGTTAAAATTATTTGCAAATGAAAAGGGGTTATTAACTATGAAAAACAAAAAAAACATTGGTGAACACATCGCTTATATTATTGCCGGCATTTTTGCTTTTGGTGGATTAGGATTATTTACATGTGGAGTCATCGGCTATTATTTATCCGAAAATAATATTTTTGAAACTGGAAAATGGTTAGGATTAGGCTTCAAAAGCTGGGGTTATATTGCCTTAGCTATCGGTCTAATCATTGGAATAATCACATTATTAGTAAATGCTAAAAAAATCGACATTGAAGAAGAACGTCGTGCAAAAAGAGCCCAACGCCTTGGAGAATAATTATTATCTAAAGTAAAAATATATGGGTTCTGTTAAATATCAAATTATATTTCATTATGATACCAATTCTTTAAAGAATAATATTTTAGAAAGTATTGAAGCTATTCTTAAAACTCTAGGTAATGAAAATATTAATATCGATGAAGTAATTTCTTTTTCTAATGTTAAAGCGGAATGCAAAACAATTTATCAAGAAACTAAATTAAAAAATTAAGCACTGTTTGATACCTTTCATAGGTAAATAACAGTTTTTTTATTGAATTACATTCTTATGAATATGTAAATAAATTAATCACAAAATCTTAGATCTTTTTTTAAATACAGCAACCGCTGTGGAGTTAAATTTTCTTAGTGGTTTTTTAGTTGATTATGAATTAGAAATTATTAATTTCAAATTGATTATGTAAAAAATCGCTATTAAACAATGTATTTAAACATTGCTTAATAGCTTATTTTCTTTAGTTCTTTATTTATTTTGCAATTATTAACTTTATTTACGTGCTATTCTATATCAGATTTAATCTTATTTATTACTTATTCTATATTCAATATTTATATATCCCGTAGTTTCATTTTCTCCATCATTTAAGGTATACCCAATTCGATATGTTCCTTCTGTTATAAAAGAATCTTCAGTTATAACAACATAATTTCCATCAATTAATTTTTCAATATTACTAGATAATATTCCATATTCAAAAGCCATTTTGCATACTGTATTATAAAATTCAAAATAATTAATTTCACTTTCAGTTTCATATATTATTGTATAATCATTAGGTCTATAATATTCAATATTAACTACACCATCATTATCTTTTTCAATATTAATATCATCTATATTTTCATTAACATTTGAAAAATTAATATCTTCATAATTAGAAACTCTTATACCATCACTTGTAACAATATATGAAACAATCGAGTATGTACCTTCACTAACATTAGGCATTTCAAATTCAATATTATTTGCTTCAATCGTAAATTTAGCTTCATTATGATATTTATATGTTTCATTTGATGAATAAATTGGTAAAATAGCATTATTTTCTTGATTAACAAGAGCAAGTTCAATATGATAAGTTTTATTTGCATCAGACAGATGAAACAAAAAAACGAACGATGGAAGTTATAGAAAATATCCTTAAAAAATTATAAAAAATTGCATGCGCTGTATCAAACCTGTATCATTTAAAATATAATATACAAAAAAAAGCCCGATAAAATCGGACATTTCAAACAAAAATGGCGGAGAATGAGGGATTTGAACCCTCGCGCCCTGTTACAAGCCTATGAGCTTTCCAAGCCCACCCCTTCAGCCGCTTGGGTAATTCTCCGTTTCGCTAAATTATTATAACAAAAACAGTAATAATTGTCACTAAAAATTTGCATTTCGAAAAAGAAAAAGAGCTTCATAGAATCAAGGGCTCAAATAAAGCTATCCATTTGCATCCTTTAAAAAATTCTATAAAGCCTAAATGTTAATAAAAAATAAACTAGGAATGCGATTTAACGATATCATCCCCGTTTTCTGGCGCAACACAAGAAATTTGTTAGAGTTAAAATAATATAGATTT
>CAZZGL010000042.1:0-11682 GCA_964654155.1 uncultured Staphylococcaceae bacterium
CTAAAGAACCTAACTGGGATTTATATGATCAATATCTAATGAGTGAAACTCGTTACGCTCAATTAAAGAACATCAATCCTGTTGAAGCAGAAGCTTTACTTGCAAGAAATAAAGAAGAAGCTATGCGTAGATATAAGATGTACCAAAGATATTTATCAATGGATTATTCACTATAAAATTGATTAAAATAGAGGCTATCATAAATTGGTAGTCTCTTTTTTTCTTTATAAAAAAATTTTAAACCTAACAAGAAAAAAGGCTATCGTGATATTTTTTAAGATTTATAAAAAAATAATGAAATTTGTTTTTCTCTTACGTATTATTATTTGAGGTGATTTACAATGAAGTATGAAGAAACAGAAAATGTTGAATTAAAAAGAAATTTAAATGAATATTTTGAAAAGTCAGTTGTTTCTTTTCTAAACTCTCATAATGGAACTATATATATTGGAGTAGAAAATGATGGTATAATTTGTGGAGTAGAAAAAGTAGATGAAGTGATGAAAAAAATTTCTGATATTATTACCACAGGCATATTACCAAATCCACAAGACTTAATAAAAATTAAAGCAATATTAGAAAATAATTTATGTATTATTCAAATAAAAATAAAAAAGGGAAATTCACTTTATTACATAAAAAAATACGGAAGAAGTGCCAGAGGATGCTATATAAGAGTAGGAACAAGTTGTAGAAGTATGACAGAAGAACAAATTAAAATTGCGTATTCTTCTTTAATAGAAATAAAAGATGCATTAACGATTATTCCTACAATGTATAGTCCAATTACATTTAGACAATTAAAAAACTATTATGAAAGTGTAAATCTACATTTAAATGAAAAGAATTTCGAAAAAAATCTAAACTTAAGAAATGGTAATGGAAAATATAATAAACTAGCAGAACTATTATCTGATACTAATAGAGTAGGATTAATATATGCTAGATTTAATGGAACAGATAAAAGTAGTTATGGAGAGACAATAGATCATGGTAATCAATGCTTAATTACAACTAATGAAAAATAGATTAGAGGCTGATAATTTTGGAATGTCCAAAATTACTTTCTCAAAAAGAATTGATAAACAACTAGTAGATATTGACTGTTTAAGAGAAGCTTTATATAACGCGGTTGCGCATAATGATTGGGAAAATTCACGAATTCCAATTATTTATAGGTTTAGTGATAGATTTGAGATTTTGTCTTATGGAGGAATACCTAATGGCCAAACAAAAGAAAATTTCTTAAAGGGAATATCAAAACCAAGAAGTGAGTCTTTGATGAGAATTTTAAGAGATTTGGGTTATGTAGAAAGAACTGGACATGGCGTATTGAAAATTATAGATAAGTATGGAGAAAAAGCTTTTACATTTGGTGATGATTACATAATTGTTACAATTCCTTTTGATAAAGAAGTAGCTTCTAGTTTTGCTTTAGATAAAAATATAATTGATGTAGAGGGCACAAAGGGCACAAAAGAAGACACTAAAATTATATCTGATATTAAAAAAATATTATTAGAACAAATAAGTAATAATAATAAAATAACAATGGACGAATTAGCAACTATCTTATCTGTTTCTAAAAAAACAATTAGATATCATATTGATATATTACGTAATAAAGGTCAAATTAAACGAATTGGTTCTAATAGAGGTGGAGAATGGGTCATTAATCATAAACAAAAATAAAATATTTTCTTTTAATTCATTTTCTTTTACAAAACTTTAAAAATTAGGTATAATAAGAGTATATATATAAAGGGGGCTAATAATGAAAAGAAAAAGTATAAAAAGAAATATTGCTATTATAACTCTAGTTATGCTCTTATCACTTACATTAACAAGTTGTAAAATAAGTGAATCCTATGCTGAAAAAATAAACGATGCATATGAATCGGGTAATCCACTAACTTATAATGATGTTATGAAGAAACTTGGTAAACCATTTAGTAGTGAAATTGAAGGAACACCAAGTGATGCGACAGGGTATGCAGAATGGTTTGAAGGATATGTTGAAGGCGAAGAAAGTAAGTTTGTAAAAGATAACAAAAAAGGTAAAAAGATAAATGCAATATATGTTGAATTTATTAATGGAAAAGCGATAGGTGCGAAATTTTATGTCGTTAATGAAGATAGTTAAAAAATCTTGTTATCTATTTATATTTATTTTAACTGTTTTAACTTTTACAAGTTGTAATAAAATTAAAAAAAGTAATTATGAAAAAATATATATCGGAATGGAAAAACAAGAAGTAATCAAAATACTTGGATTACCAAATGAATCAAGAACTCAGATTACTTATGATATATATTATTGGTTTGATAATGCATCTAGTTTTGAAGATGCAATAAAAAAAGATGAAGACGGAAAAGAAGTTATATGTATTATCATAGCCTTTACACCTGAAACAGATAATAAATCAACTGTTACCCATAAAGAATATGGTAGTATAAAAGACTTTAAAGGAGAATAATTATGAGCTACGCAACAACAAGAATTGAAAATGATAAAAGAAAAAATAAACCAAATATTGTATTTCCAATTATTAATACTACTCTTGCTTGTATTTTACTTGGTATCTTGATATTTTTATTTTGTACAAGTAAAGGTACATTTCCAATTGGATTATTCATTTTTTGTTTAATTATTTTAATTTTATATCCAGTATCTAGCTGGTTAAATAGTTTTGTATTAAAGAAAATGAATTTAAAAAAAATTGATAATTACGAAAAAGAAACAGAAATGTTAATCAAATATGTTAAAAGATATGAATCTTATAAGGCATATGAACTTGGAAAAGATTTAAGTATTAAATTTAATGTAGAAAAAGATGTAGATATTAAAGAAGATGAACCTACATTTAACGTTACAAATTGTAGCTTAGGTGATCCTAAAAATGTTAATCTTTTACTAACATTAAGTGTTAGTTTTGCTGGAATTGAAGTAAATAAAGAAACTAAACAAATAGTTGGCCTTGCAGGAATGTTACCAAGATCGGTTTGGTATCCTAAACATTTAAAAGCACCAACTCCAACTAAGGCAAAAGTAATGGTTGATTTTGGTGACTTTAATATAGATAGAAAAATAGTAATTCATGCCTTAAGAAGAGCAGACATTTACTATGATAATAAAACAGGCTGGTTAGTGTTTGGTGAGAGAAGAGTAACAGTCATTGATGATGCTTATGAAATTAGTAAAAATGAAATTATAGTCCTTCGAGATCAAGAATTAATGTCTGTGTGGATTAAACTTGCACCTAATTTACTTGTAAAATAGATATTAAAATATCTTATTAAAATATTTGCTAATCATTTGCAAATATGCTATAATAAATAACGTATGTGAAGTCTTTAAAATAAAGAAGTAACAAAAAAATAAATAGAAGGAGTTTTGAAAAATGGAAACATATGGAATCGAAAAATTAGGAATTATTGCTCCTAAGGCTGTTTATCGTAATTTAACACCAGCACAATTAACAGAAGCTGCATTACGTCGTGGTGAAGGTACTTTATCACTAACTGGAGCTTTAGTTGTAACAACTGGTAAATATACTGGTCGTTCACCTCAAGATAAATTTATCGTTGATACTGAAGGCGTACATGATGAAATCGCATGGGGTAAAGTAAATAGACCAATTTCAAGAGAAAAATTTAATGCAATTAAAGGCAAAATGGCTGCATACATGCAAGGAAGAGAAGTTTTTGTATTTGATGGTTATGCAGGCGCTGATAAAAAATATACTAAGAAATTTAGAATTGTTAATGAATTAGCTAGTCAAAATATGTTTATTCATCAATTATTAATTAGACCAACAGCAGAAGAACTTGCTGAATATGGAGATCCTGATTATACAATTTTAGTTGTACCTGGATTTAAGTGTGATCCAGAAGTTGATGGTGTACATAGTGAAGCTGCAATTATCATTGACTATGAAGCACATATGATTATCATTTGTGGTTCTCAATATGCTGGTGAAATTAAGAAGAGTGTATTCTCTACAATGAACTATGTAATGACAAAACAAAATGTTTTACCAATGCATTGTTCAGCAAATATGGACCCTGTTACTGGCGAAACAGCTGTATTCTTTGGATTATCAGGAACTGGTAAAACAACATTATCTGCTGACCCTGCTCGTAAATTAATCGGTGATGATGAACATGGATGGAGCCCTGATGGTGTATTTAACTTTGAAGGTGGATGCTATGCTAAATGTATAAATTTATCTAAAGAAAATGAACCTGACATTTATAATGCTATCAAATTTGGCTCATTAGTTGAAAATGTTATTATGGACCCAGATACTCGTGAATTTGATTTTAATGATGGAAGCTTAACTGAAAATACACGTGTTGGTTACCCTATTGATTATATTAATAATGCGCAAGTACCAAGTAAAGGTGGAATTCCTAAAGTTGTTATTTTCTTAACAGCTGATGCATTTGGTGTTCTTCCTCCAATCAGTCGTCTAGATAAGAATGCAGCAATGTATCATTTCGTTACTGGATTTACTTCTAAGCTTGCTGGTACTGAACGTGGTGTTACAGAACCTCAACCTACATTCTCTACATTATTTGGTGAACCATTCATGCCAATGGATCCATCTGTATATGCACAAATGTTAGGTGAAAAATTAGAAAAATATGGAACTCAAGTTTATCTAGTTAATACTGGCTGGGCAGGCGGAAGTGCTGCAGCAGGTGCAAAACGTATGAAACTTGTATACACTAGAGCAATGGTTACAGCTGCATTAAATGGTTCATTTGATGGTGTTGAATTCAAACATCATGATGTATTTAATGTAGATTATCCTGTAAGCTGTCCTAATGTACCTAGTGAAAAACTAGATGCTCGTGGCATGTGGGCTGACAAAGCTGCATATGATGAACAAGCAAATAAACTTGCACAAATGTTTGTTGACAATTTCACAAAGAAATATCCAAATATGCCTAAAGAAATTGTTAATGCTGGTCCTAAACCTTTAAAATAAGCAAAAACAAAAAGCACTTAAGGAATAATTTCTTAGGTGCTTTAATTTAATAAGTTATTTTATTTGAAAAATAATAGAAAATATTGTATACTTAATGTATACTTTTATTGTATATATAATATTTTATAGGGGGTAAAAATGAATAAGAATATTGATTTATTTGAAAATTTGATTTCATTCAAAGAAGAATATGAATGGCTAGATTTTAAAGAAAACTGGTTTTCTAAAGATGGAATAGGAGAATATATTTCAGCAATATCTAATGGTGCAGCGTTATGTGGCAAAGAATTTGGATATATCATTTGGGGGATTAATGATATAAATAAAGAAATAGTTGGTACTACTGTTAATCTAAATAAAGATATTGATGGTGAGCCTTATAAACATTATTTAGCTCGAAAATTAAATCCAAGCATAACTTTTGAGGTTGATGAGTTTTATTATAAAGAAAAAAGAATTGTAATGATGATTATTCCTTCTGCGAAATCAATAAAAACTAAATATGATAACGTTGATTATATACGAATAGGATCAAGTAAAGAAAAATTAATAAAATTTCCTGAATATGAAACTAAACTAAATAATATATTAGTAAATGGTTTTCCAACTATTGTTAATAGACCTGCTCCTGATTATGCACAAGAATTAACTTTTAATCAATTATTTGTTTATTATGCCTCCAAAGGTATTAGATTAAGAGAGGACTCCTTTGAAAAGACATTAAAATTAAAAACTAAAGATGGATTATATAATATAATGGCATATATATTGTCTGACCAAAACAGTATCCCAATGCGTGTATCTGTATTTAGTGGGGTTGACAAAGCAGCACCTCTATATTCGGTGAAGGAGTTTGGCAATATGTGTATCTTCTATACAATTGACAAAATATTAGAATATGGAGATACCATAAATATTATGCAAGCTGATGAGAGAGGTAGAATTACTTCACGAAAAGAAGTGCCATTATTTGATTCTGATGTTTATAGAGAAGCTGTTTTAAATGCTTTTATTCATAATAAATGGTTAACATTAAATTCCCCAGCAATCACTATATTTACCAATAGAATTGAGATTTTATCACATGGTGGATTAGCAATAGATCAAGATGAAGCAGGGTTTTATAGTGGAAGTAGTTTACCTGTTAATGAGATTCTAGCAACTCTTTTCTTGCAATTAAGAATTTCAGAACGTTCTGGGAGAGGTGTTCCAAAAATAATATCAGTATATGGTAAAGATTCAATTAAAATTGAAAGAAATCGAATTACTGTTACAATTCCATTTAATAAAACAATGATAAATCGTTTTAATATATTATCAAATGGTGTAAATAAAACAGAAAGTAAAATACTTGAATTAATGAAAAATGACCCAAATGTTACTATATATGAATTAAGTAAAATAATACATTTATCAGAACCAGCTATAAAGAAAAATTTAAAGCAATTAAAAGATAAAGGTTTAATATATAGAATTGGTTCAAATAAAACAGGATATTGGGCTACTAATTAAAAAAGACTAATTTTAAATATTATTAGTATATTGTATTAGAGTACTAGTATAAATTATAGTATACAAAAAGCACTTAAGGAATTTCCCTTAGGTGCTTTCTTCTAATAATAATATTTGTACATATCAAAATAGATTATTTAAATTTATATTTTCCTTTACAGGCTCAATTAGATTATTTGCAAGAAGAACTTTAATACAAGTATCAGATGCATTGTGACCAATTGATAGTAATTCAGATACAACTGAGTTACTAATTATTTTGTCATTACCTAATTTATAAAGTTCTAATAATCGTAGTTTAATGTCATTTCTTATAATTAAACTATTAATTACCTTAATTACTTCCGGTTTAACAAAATCAACTTCCGGTTTATTAAAAGTAATTTCCGCTTTTTCAGAAGCAACTTCCGGTTTTTCAATATTCTTTTTTAAATAAATTGTTACAACAGTATAATCTGGAGAAAAGAAATCTTGAAATAATGGGGTAGAATATCCTTCATTTTTTGTTGCTGCTAAAACAAGTGGAAGTCCAGCTCCAGTTCCATCACCAATATTGATATTGTTAAATAAAGTTAGAATTACTTTATTTCTTGCATCAGAATTGCCACCACTTAATGCAAGACTTTTACTCATTGTAAATGCACCTGGATTAGAAAATACTAGTTCATCATTATATTGTTTGATGACTAATCCTCGTGTTTCGTTATAGTCCGCATTTGATATACAATTACATAATACCTCTCTTATTGCCTTTTGCATTGGAGTAATATCAATTCTAAATATTCCTTCCATTTTAAAAGGTACTTTTACATTTTCAACTAAATAATTGTTTATTCTTAGAAAGAAATCAAATAAATTTCCACTCCAATCACCACTTGAAGAATAAATTCTGTTAACCCATCGCATATCACCAGTTATATTTCGTTTATCTTGGTAATCTAAAAAATAATTAGGATATACTGTAACAATATCATAATTATAACCAAACATTAATAAACCGGCTTTAGTAGGTCTTAATACTTCATTATCATCAAATTTAGCTGCGTTAATATGTCTTAAAAATAAATCAAGAGGTTCATTACTAAATGGATGTTCTTTTCCTTTATAATTTATAAAATGGGCACGGTATTTTTCGATTGTTTCTTTATTTAAATCATTAATTGTTAGTCTATTTACAATATATGAATCTTGGGAATTTATATCATTATCTCTAACCATATTGACAACTTCAGCTTTATTACATTTATAATCTCCTTCATGATTTCTTCTGTAACATAAATATAAATTATTATTTAAGTGTATTGGTTTATCAAATCTAGTTGCTTGAGGAACATTAATAACAACAATATAATCATTATTAATTTGTTCAATAAAAACATGGTGATCAGTTAATAAGTTAATACTAACTTTATCTGAGTGAATAGTATTCCAAAATTCTTTGAGTAAATGATTGGCTTGATTTTCTGTCAAACCACAAGGATGCAAATTTTTATTTTCATCTTCAAAAACACCTAGTAAAATAGTCCCACCATATGAGTTAGCAAAAGCGGAATAAGTTTCCCAAATACTATTTGGTAAACCATTTTTTGCTTCTTTAACTTCAAGTTGATTATTTTCCTTCAACTTTGTTATTTGATTTAAATTGATCATATTTCCCTCCCTAATATTGAATAATTTATTAATAGATAATATCATTAATATTTTGTCATTATCCAAGGTAATTATACTATTTTAAAATATATAAGTCAATATAATAGATAATATTATTTTATCAATTAAGGTATGAAATTTTCATTTAACAATCATTTTAATATAAATAAACAAAATAATGTTATTTAATCATTCATTTGCAATTTTAATGAAAATTTGGTATAATAAATTGGTTAAAAATGTATAAACTAAAAAACAATATAATTGAACAAAAAAAAGGAGATATACAATATGTCTAAACTACAAATAAAAAATTTACATGTTAGTGTTGAGGGAAAAGAAATATTAAAGGGAGTTAACCTTGAAATGAATACAGGTGAGTTCCATGTTATTATGGGACCGAATGGAACTGGTAAATCAACTCTTGCCTCTACTATCATGGGACATTATAAGTATGAAGTAACTGAAGGTGAAATTTTACTAGATGGTGAAGATGTATTAAAAATGTCCGTTGATGAAAGAAGTAGAAAAGGATTATTCCTTGCAATGCAATATCCAAGTGAAATTGCGGGGGTAACTAATTCAGATTTTATTAAAAGTGCAATGCAAGCGCGTCTTGAAAAAGATGAAAGAATATCATTATTTAAATTTATTAAAGAATTTGATAAAGCTGTAAAAGAGTTAAAAATGCGTGAAGACTTACCTCAAAGATATGTAAATGAAGGATTCTCAGGTGGAGAAAAGAAACGTAATGAAATATTACAAATGAAAATGTTAAAACCAAAGTTTGCTATCTTAGATGAAATTGATTCAGGTCTTGATGTTGATGCTTTACGTATTGTTGGTGAAAATGTTAATAATATGAAGTCTAGTGAATTTGGTACTTTAATTATTACTCACTATGAAAGATTACTTGATTATTTATCAATTGATAAAGTTCATATTTTAATAAATGGTAAAATTGTTGTTGATGGTGGCTTGGAACTAATTACAAAAATTGATCAAGAAGGCTATGACTGGATTAAAGAAGAATTAGGTATTGAAGATGAAGAAAAAGTTGTACCTAATATGATTGGTACTTGTGCTGTCAAAAAGACACTAGGAGAAAAAGATGAATAGTGTACTAACAAAAGAAAAAAAAGAATACATCATTAAAAATGATGAACCATTAATTAAGTATGAGTTAAATGATTATGATAACATTAATGTACATGTTGATGCTTTTAAAAGTGGTAGTATGATTTTGTATAACACTCAAGATAAACCTTTAAGTCTTAATATGAATATTGAACTTTTAGAAGGTGCAACCTTTAAGTTATATAATATAACAACATCAACTAAAGATGCTAATATTACAATTGTTTGTGATATGCCTTATAAAAATAGTAATTTTGAAAGTTTAAACGTTGTATTAAGTGGCAAAGATGCTAAATACAAAAGTTCTATCACCATTAATCATCTTGCTCCACTTACTTCAAGTGAACTTTCCGTTTACGCAATCGCTAAAGATAACGCTAATGTTGTTCTTGATAATAACGCTTATATTAAAAAAGCAGCTAGCAAATCTGTTGCTCATCAAAAAGCTAAAGGTTTAACTTTAAATAAGACATCGCTTATTAAAGCCCTACCAAATCTTTATATTGATGAATATGATGTAATAGCAAATCATGCGGCGTCAATTGGATCTTTAAATCCTGAAGATTTATTTTACTTAATGAGTAGAGGCTTAATCAAAGAAGAAGCATCAAAGATTATTATTATGGGATTTATCACTCCGTTAATTGATAAAATAAGTGATGAAGAAACCAAAAAAATGATCTTAAGTAAATTCTTAGAACAAGTTATTTAATAGAAAGGAGATGTTAATATGAATGATGTAAAGAAAGATTTTCCCGTTCTTGTGAATAATCCATCTTTAGTATATTTAGATTCATGTGCTACATCTTTAAAACCAAAATCCGTTATTGAAAAAATTGATGAATATTATGAAAAATATGGCGTTAATGTTAATCGTGGTGTTTATGATTTAAGTTATCATGCAACACTTGAATATGAAGAAACAAGACAAAAAACGGCTGAATTTTTAAATGCAAAACCTGAAGAAATTGTCTTCACTAAAGGTGCGAGTTCAGGCCTTAACTTAATTGCATCAAGCTATGGACTTGATAACATCAATGAAGGTGATGAAATAATCACAAGTGAACTTGAACACCATAGTAATATCATTCCCTGGCAAAATGTCGCAAAAAAGAAAAAAGCAATTCTAAAGTTTATTGAACTTGATAGTATGGGTAGAATAACAGTTGAAAGTTTTAAAAAAGTATTATCTAATAAAACAAAAGTAGTAGCTTTAACTTATGTATCAAATGTAATGGGTTATATAACCCCAATTGAAGAAATAATCCGCCTTGCTCATAGCGTAGGTGCGAAAGTTATAGTTGATGCGGCTCAAGCAGTACCTCATATGAAAATTGATGTAAAAGATTTAGATGTAGATTTTTTAGCCTTTTCTTCGCATAAAATGTTAGGTCCAACTGGATTTGGTATTCTTTATGGAAAATATGAGTTATTACAAAAAATGGAACCAATTGAATTTGGTGGCGATATGAATGATAACGTTGACCTTTATGAATCACACTATAAAGATGCACCTTACAAATTTGAAACAGGTACACCACCAATCGCAGAGGCAATTGCTTTTAAAGAAGCAATTAAATATCTTGAAAACTATGGATATGATAAAATCCAAGAAAATGAAAAAACATTAACTAAATATGTTATTGAAGAATTATTAAAAATAGAAAATGTAATAGTATATAATCCAACTGTTGAAACAGGAACAATTGCTTTTAATATAAAAAATGTTCACCCACATGACGCGGCGACGTATTTTGATGAAGAACATATTGCTTTAAGAGCAGGACATCATTGTGCACAACTTATAACCAAATGGCTAGAATGTGTGGGAACTTTAAGAGCATGTTTCTATTTATACAATGATTTAGATGATGCTAAAAAGTTTGTTAATGCCGTTAAAGGTGCGGCAGAGTATTTTAAGGAGTGGTAAGTAGAATGAATAATTTGTCAAATTTATATGGTCAAATTATAAGTGAACATCGTAAATTTCCTAGAAATAAAGGATTAATTGAAGGGTATAAAACCTTAAGACTTAAAAATCCTTCATGTGGAGATGATGTAACAATTCAATTAGATATAAAGGATGGTATCATTAAAGATGTTAGACATGATGGAACTGGTTGCGCCATCTGTTGTTCATCAGCTTCTGTTATGAGTGAAGTCTTAAAAGGAAAATCAGTAAAAGAGGCTGAAAGCATAATTAATGACTTTTATGAATTAATTAAAGGCAATATGCCTGAAGATGAAGACCGATTAGAAGAAGCTATCGTTTATATTAATATTCATAATTTCCCTCCACGCGCAAAATGTGCAACTCTTTCATGGAGAGCAGCTGGAGCTTTACTACTTGGTGAAGAAGGAGAAAAAGAAGAACATGAGTGATGAAAGA
>CAZZGL010000043.1:0-11576 GCA_964654155.1 uncultured Staphylococcaceae bacterium
AACTCGCTACCTCCTGCGTGCAAAGCAGGCGCTCTCCCAGGTGAGCTACGGCCCCATTAGGCGATTACGCTCATATATTTTAGCTATTTTTAAATGAATATGCAAGCTTTTTTTAATAAATGTTATGTATTTTGACCATATAAAAAGCTATAATATGTAAAAAAGCATGTTTTAACACGACAAATTAATATAAAAATAATAAGAGGCACACCGAAATGTGCCTCAATAATCACTTTAATCTTTAATAATAATTGCGCTATAACCAGGTAAAGATGATGTCGTTGCGTTATTTAGCGAATAGACAACTTCACCATTATATCCACTAATATTTATTGAACTTGAACCATAGTTTTGGAAACAATAATAAGTTTCGTTTTCTAAAGTTCTTTTAAACGCAAATACTTCACCTGCATTAGCTATATTAACAGCTTCATAACTACCATTAATCAAAGCTTTTGTGCTAGATTTAATTTTAGTTAATTTCATAAACTCACTTAATATAGATGAATCATCAATCTTTTGTTCAGCAACGCCATTTATTGAAGCATTATATGAATCCCATTGAATTCCATAAGTTTTATCACCTGAGAAAGTAAATCCGGTAGTTTCATTAGTTTTTTCTTTTGCCCACTTAAATGGTTGCCGATACCAACGATCCGCATGCGCTGTTGAATTATCATCATTATTGCCCGACATACCTAATTCATCACCATAATAAATCCATGAAATACCTGGAAGTGTCATTATAGTTGCTGCATATACCTTAGCGGACTTTAAACCTTTACTTGCGTTTGATGAAGTAACTACGCCTGGTTCAACATCACCATTATTTAACATTGTACCAACCATATTATTCATCATTCTTGCAATATCATGATTTGATGTAAAAATCGAATCAATGGCTTTATTATCGCCACGATATTTATTGTATGTAGCAAATGTACCTGGATAATCCCATGTACCACCATATTGAACGTTAATACCATCAGAACCAGGCTTAAACGATTTAACACCTTGCGTATTACTACCAGAAAGAGTTTTTGCTTTCCACCAATTCTTTGATGCAGAAACAGCTGCTTGTGAAAGATTATAATACATATAGAAATTTAACATTGAATCTAATCCTTCATAATATGGAGCAACACGATATGCATGTCCATCAAAATTTTCTCCTACAATAAACGCATCTGGATAATGCTCTTTTAATTTAGCATTAAACTCTCTAAAGAAATGTAAGTTCTTTGTTAAATTACTAGAATAATCAGTTTTAGTAGCGCTATCATAATCTTTTAAAATTGAATCGCTAGAAGATGATGTAACTTCATCTGCCATATAAATATGTTTAACCGCATCAATACGGAAACCCGCTACACCTTTTTTAAGCCAAAATAATCCAACATCCACAATTGCGTCACGCGTATTTTGATAAGAATAATTGAGTTCTGGCATAGATGTTGCAAATTTTCCATAGTAGGAATAACAAGATGTAGAATACTCATGCCATTCATCGCTTAATGAAGTATTTGTTTCATGATTTTCCCATTGATAATATCCACGATATTCTTCCACTAAAGAAGCAGAACGTTGGAACCATAAATTATTAATCGATGTATGATTAATGACAAGATCCATAATAATCTTTATTCCTTTTTCATTTGCGCGTTTTAATAATTCTTCATAATCCGCCATCGCTGATTCACTTGTAGGTCGACCTTTATCATCTAATAAATCTTTAAAATTAGTATTTTTAGAACCAAATTTTTTATCAACTACACAATAATCAGAAATATCATATCCATGGTAACTATCTGATTGCTGAATAGGTGTTAACCATAATGCATTAATATGCAATACTTCACTAAAATAATCTAAATGGTCGGTTATACCTTTAATATCTCCAAATCCATCGCCGTCAGAATCTGCAAAACTGCTAACCATAACTTGATAACCTGTGCCAACATTATTATAAAAATCATCGGATGTTTTTGCTTTATCATATGTTTTACTAAAATCAACATTATTTAATTTATCCGAAGTATTTGTTCCATCATCACTATCATAAGGATTATCAGGAATATCTCCTCCTTCATAGTGATGATTAAATTCAACACTATCTTGAATAATGAATACATGATATGAACCATCATCCCATTTTGCCTCATCGGTATAGAAGAATTTGTTACCACCACAATCGGATTTCCAATGTCCATCTCCATTTTTAGAATCCTTATAAACAATTAAAAATCCAATTTCTGTACATATTTCTCCATCATTTGTATAGCTTACGGTGACATCGCCTTCGTTACCACCATCGTTATATGTCTTAGTTAAATCTAATTCACCAACAACACCAGTATAATCATCATATTTTAATGAACCATTTTCTTCCATCCATTCAACTTCTCTTCCAGTAGAATCAACTGGTTCACTTTGCCAAATCCACAAATTCCAATCTTTATAATCATCTTCATTATTTTCATAACGATAATAATGAATATATAAATGATTTTCTTTTGTATATTCTTTTATCGATTTTTCATATTCAACAGGATCTGCAGTTTGAATCTCTGCCTTTTTCCATTTAGCATATAAAGTAATATTTTCTTCAGGCATCGTTTTAAAATTCGTATATTCATTTTTATATGTTCCATAATCTCGATACCAGCCTTCAAATGTATAACCTTTTTTTGTAGGATTTGTCGGCCATACGATTGATTCTCCAGCTTTGGCAATTATTTGTTCAATGTTTGTTCCACCATCACTATAAAAGTTTATACGATACTTTGCTTCAATGACTTCATTATTACCATTTATTGATGAAGTAGTGACAGAAGTTTGATTATTTTGTTTTCCACATCCACAAATAAGAAGGGTTAATAATAAAATATAAGGAATCTTTTTTTTCATTTATACTACCCCACTTATTTTGCGGCAATCGATGCTTCAAAACAATAAACACCAGAGCCATTTGTCTTCCATGAAGCGTTCCAATCAACTGATATAATGTATTCTCCTGCTGATGAAGGCAAATTTGTCGTTATATCAAGTGATTGTTTAACCTCATTTCCTTGATCAAAAATAATAATTATTCCATCAAGAACTATTTCAGTACTTAATTCAATATAATATGTACTTTCATCAATGCTAGTCATATTTGAAGAGGCACCATTAGCAAATAAATTACTACTTTCGTTTTCACTACCCCAATAATACAAACGAGGATTTTTAGCCTCTGGATCCCATGCACTTGGTAAAGTAAACTCAATATGATAAACATCTGTAATTGAAATATTCGTTTTCTTAGTTAGTCCACTAACAGAAATATTAATTACATCAGCATCAGCAACAAATGTATATTTACCATTTACTTCATCTAATGCTTTATTGTTTGCTTTTACTACAGGAGTTCCTTCATATCCTTGATTAATTGATATTCCAAAGGAAACTTCACTTCCTTGATTAACGCTAGATAATAAGTTTCCAACATAAGTAAAGCTATCATCTTTTTGCCAATTAATTGTAGATTTTGAAACTTCACTACTAGTCCATGAAGCATATAAAGTTGTATCCGCTAGCACTTTATCACGCATATAAACCCATTCAACTTTACAATAACTATCATGATACCAACCATCAAATTTATAATTCTCTCTAATTGGTTTTTCGTTTTCTAAAGTTGACTTAATATTTGTACCATATATATTTCTTTCGACTTCAAAAGATTTATATATACCTCCACCTTCATAATTTAAATCTAGTTTTACAGTCCATACATTTAATGAAGGACCTTGGTCTTCTTTTTCCTTATGAATAACATTAGTATTCGAATTACATGATATAAGCATTAAAGCCAGAAATGCAATTGTATATTTTTTAATTCTTTTCATCAATCTCTACTCCTTAGAAGAAATTGTGGCACCAAAACACCATTCACCAAAACTATTTTCTTCCCAACCTCCAACAAATGTTAATTGATAGGAACCCGCTGCTGAAATACTACATTCAATATCTCGTGATTGCTTTTTATTTCCAACAGAACCATCATCTTGATACATCACAATAATAATACCAGTTATTGTTTGACCAGGTTGTAAATCAATTTCAAACTTATAATCATTACCTTCAATATTGGTCATCTTACCGGCTTCATCGTTTGCAGCAGCTTCACCACTATCCCAAGATATTGCATTACTAAATCCATTTTCATTATTTTCATCAGTTCCCCAATAATAAATCTTTGGACCATAAGCGACAAGATCCCAACTTGGAACTGTGTAATAAAGTTCAACAAGTCCTGCAGCCATGATGTTAGTAACTTTAATCGTATATCTTAATTGAGTAACTTCGAAACTATAAACACCATTAGCAGCGATTACTTCTTCTCCATTAACTAAAACACAAGGTTCACCTGTATATTCTTCTTTATCAATACGCACCTTAAATGAAATTGTTGAGCCTTTTTCAACAGATGTTAATAATTCTTCATTTTCATTTACAGGTAAGAATGTATAATCATTCGATTCTGTCCATGAAATAGTTGCCACTGTTGATTTAGGATCAAAAGCACTTGCGATTAACGCATTTAAACTGCCGCTATAAAGAGTTGCAGAGGTCTCAAATGAAAGATTTAATGCAGTATCAGCGGTTTGTTTTCCATCACCAGAATTAAAGATAACATGTGTATATACACAATCATCAACTGATTCAATTTCAAAATAGTACATACCAGTTAATCCATCATAGCTCATTCTTTCTCCAGGCCATGAAGCATTTACTATTTCACCTTCACCTGAACTGACCGATTTACTATCCCACATGTAAACATATACATCTGTCCAATTATCTGGATTTTCAAAATAAACTTTATACGAAGAAGATATTTTAACTAAACCTGATATTTCAAATGTGACATTTTCAGTAACTGCATAACTATATACTCCATCTTCATTTGGTGTAATAACATCACCATTTGCGGTTACAACTGCAGTTCCAGAATAACCTTGACTCTCGACATTAATTTTAAATCTTACTAAATCTCCATATTCTGCGGTATAAAGAAGATTTCCACCATCAACTGGAACATATGATGCTCCTAATTGCGTTTGATATGTAATAACATAATCCGTATCAACTATTTCTTCACCATTTAATTCCCAGTTTGCATATAAAGTCATTGATTGACGAACTGGAGTTTCAAAATCCCATAAATATTGTTGGCGGCAATACGGATCATCATACCACGCTACAAAATCATAACCTTGACGCAAAGGATTATCTGGCTTTTTAACTGATTCTCCATCTTTAACACTAAAAGTTAAATATGTTTTAAACTTATTTTCATAATTATAATCAAATGTAACAGTCCATATATCATCAGTAATAGGAGCGGTTGTAACTAAAGATGTAGTAGGGATATTATTTGGTACTGTAACTGAATCACCGCCACTAGTGGTAGGATTATTCTTTTTACCACATCCTGTTATAACTATACCAGCAAAAGCAAAACCTAAAAGAGAAAATAATATTTTTTTATTTTTCATTATTGTTCATTCTCCTTTCTTTTTCTTGTTGCTATGAAGGTAATTCCAACTGAAGCAATAGCTATTGATAAAACTGCAATACCTACTGGTATTTTATTACTTTCAATATACATTTTCGCATCAGAAACTAATTTAATTGCACCACTAAACACCTCTTCAAACGCGCTTGTTAAAGTTAAATTAGGATTATATTTTCCTCCTGTTCCACCGCCAATTGGAGGTGCAACATATGTCCAATCAATTTTATCCATTCCTTGATAAGCACCATCACTATAATCTGGATTATATGAACTTGTATCAACTAAAACAATTGTTTCATACTTTTCAATTTCAATCGAGGTAACAGTGTTTTTAGAATCTTGCTCATGTAATCCATCATTATCAAAAATAATTGACCATTTCTTATTGCTATATCCTAAATCATATGTTTTCTTACTTCCAGAGTTCATCACGATATAAATCATTCCATTTATATCGTTATTACCTGAAATATTAAAGGAAATAAATTGATCTCCTGTATCACGAATTTCAAATACACTTTCATCATTAATAACTTTACGATCATTAAGGCGTAATAAGTTATGCGCTTTTCTAACTGCAATCATACCTTTATAATATTCAAAAACTGATTTATATTTTAATTTTCGATCATATTTTAATGCATTAACTTCATCGCTTGCGTTATATGAGTTGGCATTAAAATCACCTACTTGACGTCCTAATCCTTCGCTTTCAATCCAAGGCTTAGTTCTTAAAAACTCTTGTCCACATAAAATAAATGGGATTCCTTGAGAGAAGAAAACAATTGAATCAGCTAAATTATTCATTTTAATGCGTTCTTCTTCCGATGAAGATGATTTAGAATAACTTATTTTATCATATAAAGTCATATTATCATGACAAGCTGCATAATTTATCATTCTTCCTGCATCTAAAGTAGGAGAGCTTGTATTATATCCTTTTAAGCTTGCTCCTAATTTGTTTTTAACATCTCTTTGGCCCAATAGTCCTTGAGCAAATCCTAATGATGCATCTTCATTTCCACCTCTAATAGTGCCACGAATTTCATCATTAAAAACGCCAACACCAGGAACTGAGGTTAATGCTTTAACAGTAGTTTGTGTATAACTTCTTCCAGAACCTCCTTGACCATCAGCATCCCATGGTTCTCCATAAACTAAAACATTGTCATATTCTTTTTGTAATTGAGTATAAACTTCTCCCATTGTCGTTGAATCTATTAACGCCATTAAGTCGAAGCGGAATCCTGATAAATTATATTCCGTAAACCAAAACTTGGTCGAATCTAAAATAAACTTACGAACCATTGGTCTTTGTGATGCAATTTCGTTACCACATCCTGAACCATTATAGAAATCACCATCTGCAGTTGTACGATGATAATAATCAGGTACGATATAATTAAAATTAGAATTAATAGCTCTTGCAGTATGGTTATAAACAACATCCATGTTAACTGCAATACCTGCTTCTGTAAAAGCTTTAATCATTTGTTTAAACTCAATAATACGATTAAATCCATCATAAGGATCGGTTGAATATGAGCCCTCTAAGCAATTGTAGTTAAGAGGATCATAGCCCCAGTTGCGTCCGCTTGAAGAAGTTTCATCAACAGTTGCGTAATCATATGTCGGCATTAGTTGAACATGTGTAATACCTAATTCTTTAATATGATCTAATCCGGTAGTAACTCCTTGATATGAAGTACCTGTTTGAGTTAATCCTAAATATTTACCAGCCCATGCGTCATTACCACCCCATGTTTTATCAATAGTCATATCTCTAATATGAACTTCATAAATAATTGCATCAGTAGGTTTTTGTATTTGTTCAGGTCTAACTCCCTTTACAAATTGAACTTGTTCGTTAATTTGGTCAAAATCAACAACCAAACCACGAATACCATTAATTCCACAGCTTTTTGCATACGGATCAATCGTTTCATTTGTAGTGCTTCCATTTGTTACGCTATATGTATAATACGCTCCATGCATAATCGCAGGTTCAGTATGATACCAAACACCTTTTTCGCCTCTTGTCATATAGAAAGCTTTAACTTTAGTATCAGAACCTCCAAGTGATTTTGGAGTACCAGTGTTATAAATATTCAATACGACAGAAGATGCAAGTGGTGCCCATAATTTAAATGAAGTAGTTCCATTATCCTTATCAAATGTAACGCCTAAATCATCACCTTCATAAGTGTAATTATTAACAAATTGTGTTGTCTCATAAATTCCTGCAAAAGAAGAATTTGATGTACGTGATGTTGGAGTAAAATCTAATTTTACTGAATAAGAACGATCAATTGGAATCCAATTCTCAAAAGTTGCTATAATAGTTCCATTTGAATAAGTAAATGTATAGTTTTCCATTTCAACATCATCTTGATAAATATGGAATTTATCTTTAGTAATTGCACCGGTTTTAGGAGAAATTACTTTTGTACGAAGTTCCTTCATACTAACAAAAATTGAAGAAACAATCTTATCATCTTCAGCTTCTTCTAAACTATAAAAAATATTTTTCAATCCTTGATAAAGCCAAATCTCATAATTGCCATTTGGAGCAGTTTCAGGAATAGTTAAAAATCTATCTGAACTAATATCTTTATCAGACCAAGATTTTCCTCCTTTACGAATAATGAAGCCCATTTGTGTCATTCCAACATAATAATCATCAAGAGGAACGGTTGCAATTTTGCCATAGCTATCACTACCCGAGAATTCAAAAGCGCGAGCTTCTCCTCCGCCCGGTTCATAATTCCATGTGTAAAAATCCCAACCGGAATAGTTGTTATCTGTTCTTTTATAATGAACAGTTATTTTGCTTGTTGCAATATCCGCTGCTTTTGCTATTTCCACTTTAGGTGCGAATGAAGCAATAAGTGCAATAAAGAACAACCAAATAAATTTAATTTGTCGTTTCATAAATATATCCTTTCCTTATAAATTAAATTAATTTTAACATAATAATATAGCAATTGTAAGGGCTTTCGAAACATATTGTTATGTTTTTATTTATATAAAACATAATTTAGCTTAAAATAAGCTGTAAAAACGACAAAAAAATATTTTATATTTCAATTATCAATACTTCAAAAAACACAAAAAAAGATAGCGGTTTGCTACCTTAAAACATACTATCTATTTTTATCTTGTTCTATGAGATCTTTTAAAGCCTCAATTGCAACCTTAATAGCCATTTCTGTATCATGTACTTGTTCATTTGGAAGATTTCTTTTAGCTCTTTCTTGATTTGCTACAACTAAAAAGCAAGAGCCAACTTTTACTTTTAAATAGCTTCCAACAATAAACAATGCTGCCGATTCCATCTCACTTGCTTTGCATCCTAATGCACACCAAGCATCCCATTTAGATAATAATTCATTTTTATTTGGAAGGGTTTCTGGACGATGTTGACCATAAAATGCATCTTTACATTGTACTACTCCAATGTGATTTCTCAACTTTAATTTATTTGCTGCATTTTTTAAAGCAATAGTAACATCAAAATCCGCAACTGCAGGATATTCAATCGGTGCATATTCCTTCGTAGTGCCTTCAAATCTAACTGCTGCAGAAGCAATAACTATATCACCACTTTGAACATCTAAATCCATTCCTCCACATGTTCCAACTCGAATAAATGTATGTGCGCCACACGCAACTAATTCTTCTAAAGCAATCGATGCAGAAGGTCCACCAATTCCAGTAGAAGTCACTGAAACCTTAACTCCATTTAAATAGCCAGCATATGTTACAAATTCTCTATTATCACCAACTAATCTAGCATCATCAAAAAATGAAGCTATTTTAGCGCATCTTTTTGGATCTCCTGGCAAAATCACATATTGTCCAATATCTTCTTTTCCAACACCTATATGGTATTGTTTTCCTGTTCCTTGTGCATAATCTATCATAAAATAATCTCCCTACCGCTATTCTATCACGAAATGATGCTTAGCTCCATATTTTATTTGAACAAGTTCATACAAAAGCTATTAAATTAAATAATTTTCATTCATTAATACATCAAAATACAATTTCAAAATGAATAATTAATAAACAACGCTAGACTTTGTATCAAAATTAAATAATAACCCTATTGATAGTAATATATTCTTTTCAGGTGTAGAAAAAAAAGCGCAAATAACAATTAATGGGCAAAAATATATTATGAAATTTCAATGTAATTCTGAAATTGGGATGACTTTCAGCCATGTGTCTGAATATTTAGGAAGTCACATCTTTGAATTATTAGATGTACCAGTTCAAGATACATACCTAGGAACTTACAATGGAGAAAACATTGTTCTTTTAAAGAATTTTTGTAATGAAGGTGAAATATTAACTCCTTTTAATGATATTAGTGAAAGCACACTAGAAGAAGATAAGGAAATGTATCAATACACGTATGATGATATTCAAAAAATATTAGCTCAAAATAGAAAATCTTCAAATATTCAAGAAACAATAAATAGATTCTGGGATATGTTTATTATTGATGCTTTAAATGGTAATTTTGATCGACATGGTGGTAACTGGGGATTCATAAAAAAAGACAATATTTATCGAATTGCACCAGTTTATGATAACGGTTCTAGCATGTATCCTAAATTAAATACAGATGAATCAATTGAACGCGTCTTAAATTCAAAAGATGAAATCGAGCAAAGAATTTTCAAATTTCCTACATCACATGTTAAAATTGATGGGAAAAAAAGCTCATATTATGAAGTTATAAATAGCTTAAGATTTGATGAATGCAATAAGGCATTACTAAGAATTTATCCTAAAATAAACTTTGAAGAAATTAATAAATTAATCGATTCCATAGAATGTATTAGTGATTTAAGAAAGCAATTTTATAAATTCATGTATAAAGAAAGATATGAAAAAATATTAAAACCAGCATATGAAAAATTAATTAACTAGGAGATACTTATATGTTTTTAAACGAATACACGAAACCAATTACCGGAACTCCATACTATAAAAGTATTGGCATTATAAAAGTATATGACAAATATAATCGTGATTATAATGTCGGTGAAATAATATTTGAAAGATTTGATGAACAAAATTTTCAATATATTATTAAACCTTATTGGGAATTAATTAAATTCATTCCTGAGGGCATTTTTCAAGGTATTCCGGGAATAAATATGAATATAAAAAAAGAATCCTATTATAGAGTAAATATGATACCGGTATTTATTAGCATGAGAACACCTAGTGAATCAAGGGAAAATATTCAAGAATTAATGGCTTCTGTAGGATTAGATTACTATGATAGATTCGAATGGTTACTTAGAAGTGAAGCTAGATGTGGAGATGATAACTTATTTGTGGTTAGAAAGCCATCATATAACCGATTAATCAAGGATTTAAATCACACTAAAAATATAAATCCAGATGATGTAATTGAATTGAATAAACTATGTGACATTCAAAGTAGCAATTCAAAGCTCATTGAAAATATGTACTTATTGTTTCAAAGTGGTGCGAAAATCTATATAAAAAGCGAAAATAGATTTATAGATAATATAGAACGCACTACTATGCTCTATTTATTAGGTAATATGCTTCAATACATTGATCAAAATAACAAAAATCATAGAAAAGAAGGTATAAAAAAAGCAAAAGCTAATGGAAAATACACTGGAAGAAAGCCAATAGAAATAGATAGTCAACTTCTAAAACAAGTTGCAATTGCCTTCTTAAACAATCATATTTCCGAAAAGACCGCTATGAAGAAATTAGGAATTAATTCTAGATCTACATTTTATCGAAAAATTAAGTTATTTAGAGAAACTTAATTAACTTTTTAATTATAAAACTATGTTTGAATTATCAAGATTTTATTTGAAATTCAAACTTTTTTGTCCACCCTGAAAAACTTTAACGCCTACTTTACAAAGTAAGCGTCAAAAATCTCCAGAATGGACAAAGAATTTTGAATCTTAAATAATTAATCCAGGAGGTTCGAATATGGAATGTAATAAATATTTAG
>CAZZGL010000044.1:0-11518 GCA_964654155.1 uncultured Staphylococcaceae bacterium
TAATTGTTTTAAATCAAAGGATAAATATTTATTTCATATAATTATCGGATGAATAATGATTACAGAAGCGCACTCAATGCTATTCGTTTAAAAAATGCTTTATCACAACATTTGTTTATGAACTTCAATGTGTTACTTTTGCAAATAACAGACTTTTGTAAAAATATCATTCTATGTGACAATTTAGATAAAAATTATGCTATAATAACTTTGCCATTGCGATAAGCTGGTGTGAACCTGGTCAGGACGGGAACGTAGCAGCCATAAGCATTCATCTTATGTGCGATGGTTTTTTTATTTGTTAGAGGATGTTAATTATATGAATATACATGAAAAATTTATGAAAGAAGCTCTAAAAGAAGCACAAAAAGCGTATCAAAAAGATGAAGTACCTATTGGATGTGTAATTGTTAAAGATGGAAAAATTATATCTAGAGGCCATAATTTAAGAGAAAAAACTAATGATACAACTGCACATGCAGAAATCGTTGCAATTAGAAAAGCAACGAAAAAAATGAAATCATGGAGATTAGAAAATTGTGACATGTACATAACTATAGAACCTTGTTCTATGTGTGCAGGTGCAATTGTATGGAGTAGGATTAAACATGTTTATTTTGGTGCAAAAGATGTCAAAGGAGGAGCGCTTGGATCTTCTTTTAATTTATTTGAAGTGCCTAATATTAATCATAGACCTGAAGTAAATGGAGGAATATTAGAAGCAGAAGCGGCATCTTTAATGAAAAACTTTTTTAAGCAAAAAAGAGAAAATAAAAAAGAATAATATAATATTTATAAAAGAACAAACTAATATAGGGTGATGAAAATGAAGCATGTATATAAAATATGTACAGCTTTTCTGCTTTTATTTTCAATAATTTTTATTGGTTCTGTGTCGGTTTTTCTGCTAAAAAAGCCAAATTTGCCAAAAGAAAATGAAACTTCGCAAATTATAGTAGATGAATATATTGTTGATAAAAGAATAATTGATAATCAAACGAGTTATTCATGTAAAGTAAATAAAGATATTAATGAAAATAAAGCTATTTCTGTAGCTTTTTTATTGTTTGAAAAAGAAAATAATTCTATTAATTTAACTGTTGAAGATAATAGTAAATACTACTTAGTAACTGTGTCAATATACGAGCAAGCTTCAATTGCAGTTGCGGATAAATGATAAAAAGTAATTGATAATAAATGATTATTAATCATTATTTTTAAAAGATTCGATTTAAAAAAATATTTTTGTGAGCAGAAATATAATGTATAATATACATTATAAGAAATGGTGGAGATGCTTGTGAAAAATAAAACAAAGAAAACGCAAAAGATAGAAAAGAAAAAATCAAAGTATTTTTATACTCGTTTTCAACCAGATATTAATATAGGGCTTTTGTCTTCTCAAGTTGCAGCAAGACAACAAGATGGGTTAATTAATAAAACTAAAAAACATTATTCGAAAACTTATGGACAAATTTTTAAAGAAAATTTTTTAACATTGTTTAATATTTTACTCATAATCATTGGTATTGCACTTATTTCTATTGGTCAATGGAATCAATGTTTGTTTTTGATTGTTTTAGTATTAAATATTGGTATAGGAGTGTTTCAAGACATTCGTGCAAAACATACCATTGATAAATTAAGATTAGTTACCGCTCCAAACGCAGAAGTGATAAGGGATGCTCGAGAAATGACTATACCTTCTGATCAAATTGTTTTAGATGATATTCTTGTCTTATCTCAAGGAAAACAAATTGGTACTGACGCTGTTATTAGAAATGGAGTTGTTGAAGTTAATGAATCTTTATTAACTGGAGAAGCAATTGCAGTAAAAAAGAAAAAAGGAGACACTGTTTTTGCAGGTTCATATGTAACTTCTGGAACGGCAGTTGTTCAAGTTGAAAGAATTGGTGACGAAAATTATGCTGAACAGCTTCAACGAAAAGCAAAAGTAGTAGATAAACCAAAATCAGAATTGTTAAGATCTTTAAATCTTATTTTTCATATGATTAGTTTTATTATTATTCCTCTAGGTATAATAATGGCAGTGGGAAATATTGTGCAAATATCAAATGAACAAATGGAACTTGGAGCAAAAGTTAAAGATGTAATTTCTCGAACTGCCGGCTCTCTTGTAAGTATGATTCCTTCAGGAATGTTTTTACTTACTTCAATGACTCTATATACAGGAGTTATTCGATTAGGTAAGAAACATACATCGGTGCAGGAATTGTATAGTATTGAAATGCTTGCTAGAGTTGATACACTATGCTTAGATAAAACTGGAACTATAACTGATGGAACAATGAGTGTTGAAGATGTAATTGTTTTTGATGATTTTAAAGGAATTGATTTAGATTCAATAATGGGTTCTTATTTAAAAGCGGTTAATGATTCTAATCAAACTGCAGTTGCCATGATGCAAAAGTATCCGTTCAATAATGTGTATGAGCCAATTGCAGTACTTCCATTTTCTAGTGATAGAAAATGTTCGGCTGTATCGTTTAAAGGAAAGGGAACATATTTATTTGGCGCTCCTGAATATGTTTATAAAGGAAAAGATAAAGAAATATTAAAACAAATTAGACATTATACAAGCAGAGGTACACGTGTATTAATGCTAGCATATACAAAAGCTAAATTAAAAGGAGATAATGTTCCTCAAGATGCCGAACCAGTTTCTTTATTTATTTTATATGATCGGATAAAGGAAGATGCTGCGAAAACAATTGCTTGGTTTAGAAAAAATGATGTAAATGTAAAAATTATTTCTGGTGATAATCCAATTGCAGTTTCTGAAATTGCTAGACTTGTTGGAGTTGAAACCGCAAATCAATATATTTCCTTAGAGGGGATGCCTTTAGATGAAGTTGCGGCGATAGCAAATGATTATACAGTTTTTGGAAGAGTTACTCCCGAACAAAAAGCAGCAATTATTGAATCTTTACGAAATAATAAAAGAACTGTTGCTATGATTGGAGATGGAGTAAATGATATTTTATCTTTGAAAAAAGCAGATTGTGCAATTGCGATGGCAGCGGGTTCTGAGGCGGCAATGGATGTTGCTCATCTTGTTTTATTAGATTCTAATTTTAGTGTTTTACCTGATATAGTTGCAGAAGGAAGAAGAGCTATTTCTAATTTACAAAATGTTTCTTCTTTATTCTTAAATAAAACGATATTTAGTATTTTCTTTTCTATAATTTGGGCGGTCGTTATGTTTTCTATATTGCCACCTAAATATAAAGTTTTTCCATTCTCAACGAATAATTTCTATGTTTGGGAAATGTTAGCGATAGGACTTGCATCATTCTTTATGGCAATACAGCCAAATAAAAAAAGAATATCGGGTAATTTTGTAACAAATGTTATTCAAAAAGCTCTTCCAGGGGGAATTGCAATAACTTTAGGAGTATCTGCTTACTTTGTTTTTAGAAACCAAGGAATGCTTGATTTTGGTATTCCAGAAGGAGAAACTAAAATTGCTGCAGAAACATGCAGTTGTATATTAATGTATGTAATGTCATATGTAGTTTTATTAAGAGTGTGTTTGCCATTTAATAAATATAGAGGTATTCTTTTTGCTTCATGCGTTAGTTTAGGGGTATTAGCGATTTTAGTAACTGAACTAATTGCAACAAATTCATCAGAGTCACTTTTAGGTATATCGATAAAATCATTAAGTAGTGATAATGTTAAGGGATTATTTATTGTATTAATTCCAACATTAGTTTTCTACTATATTTCTGATAGATTATTATTAACTTGGACAAAAACAAAATAGTTAGAATAAGTCAACATATTCAAAGGAGGAACAATAAATGAAAATTTCAAATGAAGTTAGACAAGCTTTGCTAAATCATAGACCTGTTGTTGCATTAGAATCAACAATTATTTCTCATGGGATGCCTTATCCTAAAAATGTTGAAACTGCACTTTTAGTGGAACAAACAATTCGTGAAAACGGAGCAATACCGGCAACAATAGGTATTATTAATGGTGAAGCTATTATAGGAATGTCAAAAGAAGAAATTGAAGAATTTGGTAAAAGAAAAGACATTGTTAAAGTTTCAAGAAGAGATTTACCAATTGTTTATGCTAAAAAATTATGGGGAGCCACAACAGTTGCAGCGACAATGATTTTAGCAAAACAAGCCGATATTGAAATTTTTGTAACAGGTGGAATTGGAGGAGTTCATCGCGAAGGAAATAAAACTTTTGATATTTCCGCAGATCTTCAAGAATTGTGTAAAACAGATGTTACTGTTGTTTGTGCGGGAGCCAAAGCTATTTTAGACCTCCCTTTAACTTTAGAATATCTTGAAACAATGGGAGTCCCTGTTTTAGGATATCAAACGGAAGAATTACCAGCTTTTTATACACGTAAAAGCGGTTTAAAAGTTGATTACTGTATTGATGATGTTCAAGATTTTGCTAGAATAATAAGAAGAAAAAGAAAAGAAAGATTACAAGGTGGAATATTGATTACTAATCCTATTCCTGAAAAATATGCAATGGATGAAAAAATTATTAATAACGCGATTAATCAAGCTTTAAAAGAAGCTGAAAAAAATGGAATTTGTGGTAAAGAAATAACCCCATTCTTGCTTAAAAAAGTTGTTGAATTAACAGGCGGAGAATCCTTAGAAGCTAATATTCAATTAGTGTTAAATAATGCAAGATTAGGAGCAAAAATTGCGTGTGAAATATGCGAACTTAAAAAGTGAGAAGTAAAAAATGAAAACAGAACAAAAATTAGGACTAAAATTGAAGGATTTGATGACAACAGAGCCTTTAGATCAAATAACAGTTAGTCGATTAACAAAATTATGTGGTATTAATAGACAAACATTTTATTATCATTTTCGTGATATTTACGATCTTTTAACATGGGTGTTTTTAAATGAATCAATTCAAGAAATTGAAACTGCTTCAAATTATAAAGAGGCTCTATATGCTTTTTTTACATATATTGAAAAAAATCATGATTTTGTAAAGAATGTTGTTTCTAGTGCGGGAAGAGATTTATTTATAGATTTTTTATCTGAATCCTTGTTTGCGGTACAAATGAGATCGTTAACTTTAAAAGATACTAATAAAGTATTATCTCTTGAAGATAAAAGATTTATTGCTAGGTTTTATAACCCGGCAATTATAGCGGTTTTTGTTCGTTTTGTTGATAATGGTATGAAAGAGAAAAAAGAAGATTTAATTAACAGATTAGAAATTCTTTGTGATGGATATATTGATCAAGCGATTGAAAGATTCGAAAAGAGATATAAGAGGAAATAGTATGGATTGCTTTGATTATATGGTGCCTACTAGACTTATTGTAGGAAAAGAAAAAGAAAATTGCGTAGGAGAGATTATTAAACAATATAATTATCAAAGAATATTAATTGTTTTTGGACAAAAATCAGTAAAAGAATCAGGTTTATTGAGTCGAGTTGAAGAATCGCTAAAGAATAATCAAATTGAATATGTTTTATTAGGAGGAGTGGAACCAAATCCGAAATTAACTTTTGTTATTAAAGGAATTGAAATAGCTAGAAAAGAACAAATTGACTTTGTTTTAGCTGTTGGAGGCGGCTCTGTTATAGATGCCGCAAAATCGATATGTGCAGGATACTATTATGATGGAAACCCATATGATTTTAATGATAAAAAAGTTATTTTAACAAAATCATTACCGCTTGGAACAATTTTAACACTTGCGGCATCAGGAAGTGAAATGTCGACTTCTTGTGTAATATCTGATGATTCAAGAAGTCAAAAGAAAGGATTTAATAGCGAACTTAATAGACCGTTATTTTCAATTTTAAATTCGGAGTTAACTTATAGTGTAAATAAATATCAAACAGCATGTGGAATAGTGGATATTATGATGCATACATTAGAAAGATATTTTAATCCTTCGTTAAATCTTGAATTTGCTGATGACATTGCGATAGGATTATTAAAATCAGTAAAGAAAGCAGGAGAGGTTGTTATTAATGACTTGACAAATTATGAGGCTAGAAGGACTTTAATGCTTGCTGGTGCTTTTTCTCATAATGGATTAACTGGTATTGGAAAGAAAACGCCGATGCCTGTGCATCAATTAGAACATGCGTTAAGTGGCTGTTATGATTTTGTTGCTCATGGAGCGGGACTTGCTGTTTTATTTCCGAAGTGGTCTATGTTATACTATAGAAGCGATGTGAAAAAATTCTCTTATTTTGCACGTGAAGTTATGGATATTAAAGAAGAAGACGAATGCAAAGCAGCATATCTTGGAATCGTGGCGATCCAATCCTTCTTCAAAAAACTAGGTATGCCAGTTAACTTTAAAGAATTAGGAATTGAAAATCCTAATATTGATAAGCTTTTAGAAGTTTTGTTTGATAAAAGAGAACATATTGAAAGTCTTGGTGGAAAGATTGATCGCAAAAAAGCAGAAGAAATATATTTATACTGCTTAAGGGAGGATTTTTAAATGAAAAAGGCTGTTAATTTTAGTTTATTGTTTTATTGTGTTTTAGTAGTCGGTGTATTCTTAATAGGAAGAAATATTATTGCAGATGCGAATAGATATATTTCAGATTCCTTAGTTTTCTTCATTATCGCAATTGCGTTAGGATTTGTATTTAATGTTGTTTTGTTTGAATTAGCGCATATGTTTGGAGCAAAAATAGGAGGATATAAGGTTTATTCAGTTTCTTTTTTAGGAATGACATTTTATAAAACTAAAGAAAAATGGAAATTTGGCTATGACGGCTCTTATGATGGATTTACCGGAGAAACAAAAATAGTTCCTGCTAAAGAAAAAACTAAGCCAATATTGTATTTTTGGATGGGCTCATTGTTTTTAATCATTGAAATGGTTGTTTTGATTTTATTACCAAGTTTATTTACAGTTTCACCAATAATAAAATATGGTGCTTATATTTTCGCTGTTGTTGCAGGTATTTTGCTTGTTTATAATATTACTCCAATGAGATTAGATAGCACAAATGATGCTATATTAATGAAATATGTTACAAAAGGAAATATTGAAATATTTAATAAGCTTTGTCAAATAAAATATGAATTGTATTTAGATAATCCAATCCTCGATATTGAGGTTTTTGATAAAGTTGATTATATAAGTTCAAAAGTTAATTATTATGAATATTTAAATTGTATTTACAAAAAGGATTATGCAAAAGCGGAAGAAATTATAGATTTATTAATCGAACATTCAGAAGAGCTATCAGAAGATTTATATGTTGAACTTCTTCCAGCAAAATTATATTTATTAACATTAACAAAAACTAAGGAAGAAGTAGAACAATATTTTGCTTCTATATCTGTAAATAATAGAAGATTGTTAAATACTTGCAACTCTATTGAAGGATGTCGTAATTACTTTGCTTTCGTTACTTTGATTATTGAAGATTATGATGATGCAAAAAATATTTATAGAAAATATATTTCTAAAAAAGAAAAAATGAAAGAAATCGGCCGCTTATTTGATGAAGAAAGTTTAATGAGCGAGATTATGATAAAAATCAATCAAATACATCCAGATTGGGATTTTGCTAAGAATGATTAATTAAAAAGTAAGATTATTGGAACTGTTATTTCAATAGTCTTTTTTTATAAAAAGCTTATTTAAAATCATTTGTTTTTGCTAGTCATTGTTAATATCTTTCTAACATAAACTTTATAGAGAAAAAAAGTTTAGAAAGAAGGAATATAATGTTTGAAACAAAAACAATAAAAGAATTAGAAAATGAATTTGATGTATCTATAGAGATGGGGTTATTTTTAGAAGAGGCTAAAAGAAGATTAAATAAATATGGTAAAAATAAATTAAAAGAAAGAAAAAAGAAAAGTTTTTTTAGTATTTTTATTAATCAGTTTAAAGATGTATTGATATTAATTCTTTGTGTTTCAGCTTTTTTTTCATTTATGCTTGATGAAATTGTTGATGCAAGTATTATATTTATTATTATATTGTTTAATGCGTTTGTGGGTGCAATTCAAGAAAGAAAAGCGGAACAAGCGTTAAATAAAATTAAAGATTTATCATCGCCTTTTTGTGTAGTTAAAAGAGATGGCAAATTTATGCATATGTCTTCAGAGTTGTTAGTTGAAGGAGACATTGTTTTAGTGGAAGAAGGAAACAAAATTCCCGCGGATATTAGATTTATAGAGACACATAATTTACAAGTAGAGGAAGCTTCATTAACAGGAGAATCAGCGCTTGTTTTAAAAGATTCTAAACCTTTTATTAAAGAAGTTCCCTTAAGTGAAAGATGTAATATGGGTTATATGTCAACGACAGTTATAAGTGGAAGAGGAGTTGGAATAGTTGTTAAAACGGGAATGAATACAGAAATCGGCAAGATAGCTTCCTTATTAAAAGAAACACCGCAGGAGCCTACTCTATTACAAAAAAAGCTCGAGGAATTAGGAAAATTTTTAGGAATACTGGTTGTTGGAATATGCTCTGCAATGTTTGTTATTTCGTTAATTCAAAAACGAAATGCTTTTGAAATGTTAATAACTTCAATTACTCTTGCAGTTGCCGCTATTCCTGAAGGATTACCGGCTGCGGTTACAATTGTTTTAGCGATCGGTGTTCAAAGAATGGTTAAATCAAATAGTATAATTAGAAGACTTCCTTCAGTAGAAACATTAGGTTCTGTATCTATAATATGTTCTGATAAAACAGGAACATTAACTCAAAATAAGATGTCTGTTAATAAAATTTGGATTGATTTTAAGACATTATCAGTAGATGAAGTTGAGAAAAATAATGAATTATTATTTAAATGTTTAGTTCTTTGTAATAACGCAATTATTGATAAAGAATTAATTGGTGATCCAAGTGAAATTGCTCTTTTAGAATTTGCAAAGGAAAAAGGTTATTTAAAAAGTGAAATTGAAAGAGAATATAAAAAAATCAATGAAATTTCCTTTGATTCTATAAGAAAAAGAATGTCAGTAATAGTTCAATTAAATCATAAAAAATGTATTTTTACTAAAGGTGCAATAGATGTTGTTCTTCCTTTATGTGAGTATATTTTAAAAGATGAAAAAATAACGAAATTATCTATAGAAGATAGAATAGAAATCGAAAAAGAAAGTAAGAAGCTTGCTGGAGATGCTTTACGCATTATGGCGCTTGCATATCAAGAAGGGGAAACAGAAAATAATTTAATATTTGTGGGTTTTGTAGCTATGAAAGATTTACCACGTAAAGAAGTTCCTGAATCTATTAATAAATTAAAAGAAGCAGGAATAACTACAGTTATGATTACAGGAGATCATTTAGAAACAGCGTATGCGATAGCAAAAGAAATAGGTATTACAGATAAAAGAAATCAATGTGTTTTGGGGACGGAATTAGATAATTTAAATGAATCGCAACTTGCTTTATTTGTAAAAGATAAAAGAGTATTTGCTAGGGTGACTCCAGAACATAAAGTTAAAATAGTTAAAGCGTTTAAAGCGAATAATTATGTAGTTGCTATGACAGGAGATGGAATAAATGACGCTCCTAGTTTAAGAATTGCTGATATTGGAATATCAATGGGAAAAATAGGAACTGATGTTGCTAAAGAAGCAAGTGATATGATATTGATGGATGATAATTTTTCTTCAATTGAAAAAGCTGTTGAAGAAGGACGAGGAGTGTACGCAAATATAAGAAAAACAGTTATATTTTTATTATCATCAAATATTGGTGAGGTTTTAACAATGTTTATTGCAATTTTGTTTTCCTTTCCTCTTCCGTTGGTGGCAATTCATATTTTATGGGTGAATTTGATTACTGACACTCTTCCAGCGTTAGCGTTAGGTGCAGATCCAAAAGATAAAGGCATTATGAAGGATAAACCTCGACCATTAAAAGAGTCGTTATTTGCTAAAGGAGGAATAATGACAATTTTCTTTTTTGGAATATTTATTACATTAGTCACAATTGGTGCTTTTTTAATATATCCAATTTCTTTAATAATAAAAAGTGGGGTAACATTAAATCTAAATAATATTAAAACAGTTTATGAAATTGGTATAGGAGGTTTAAGTGGAGAATCGATTCTAGCAAGATCTCGAACTTATGCTTTTACTTCATTAGGATTATCACAGTTATTTCATATGCTCGGTATGAGTAATGTTAATAAATCAGTTATTCATATTTTAAAAAATAAAAATATTTTAATGTTTTTAGCATTCTTTTTAGGAATTATATTACAAATTGCAGTTATTGAAATCCCTATATTAAGTGAATTCTTTAAAACTACAAGATTGAATATTTATGAATGGATATGGATTATGTTATTAAGCTCACTCCCATTAGTGGTTCATGAAATAAAAGTTTTAGTAAAAAAAGTTAATCTTCGCTCTGATTATTTGAAGCGTTAAGATTAACTAAATAGTTACTTTGGGCATTAAATGTCAACATTACTTGACCAAATAAGATAAAAAAGTTTCCAATTGCATTTTGTTGATTAATAGTTAAGCATGGTGATAAGATAAAACCCATTGCAAATGATAATAAAGATAATTCTTGTGGCGAAAGATTTAATAAGTAATCCGCTAATTGTTTTATTTCATTTTTAGCCGAGTTAATATCTTGATTCATAGGCATCACCAATTAAATATTATGAAACTAAGATAGAAATAATCTCAAAAACAAGTGATTAGTATTTATTTAGATTTAAGTAAATCACGAATTTCAGTTAATAAATCTTCAGTAGTAATAGGTTTTGGTTTGCTTGCTTCTTCTTCCTCAGCAATTCTAGCTGCTTCTTCCTCGGCAGCAATGCGTGTTTCTTCTTCTTTTAAGAAAGCAAGTTCCTTCTTGGAAAGTTTAATGTTATGAGCTTGCTTATATTCGATTCTAGTTTTAATATCAGCAAATTTCTTTTGTGAATCAGATATACTATTAATAGCTTTAACAATACAGAATAATACAAAAGCGATGATTAAAAAGTTGATAATTGCATTAATGAAGGCACCCCAGTCAATATAAATTGATTGAGTTAAATCAGCTTCTTTTCCAATAATTGTTCCAGCATCGTCGACAATGTTTTTATCTACTCTTTTTAAGAAAGTGTAAACATCACTTAGTGAGTCTTTCTTTAGTATAAGTGCTAAAAACCAGTTAATTATTGGCTTTAAAATGTTTTCAGTTAATCCATTGACAATCGCAGTAAATGCGCCACCAACAATAACACCAACGGACATATCAATAATATTTCCGCGGGTAATAAATTTTTTAAATTCAGCAAAAAATCCTGTTCCTTTTTTAAACATAGAATAAATCCTCCATACAAAAATAATTTTACTACTTCTATTTGATAATACAAGCGTAAAACTATTGGATTTATTTGATGCTTATCATGTTGTTTAATTAAGCAAAATTAAATATTTGATTTTATGCAAAAGAAAAAGAACTATCGAGTTGATTCTCAATAGTTCTTAGAATTTTAGGTTCTTTAAAGAAGAACGGGGGATAGATTTTTTTCGCACCCCGTTTTTCTTT
>CAZZGL010000045.1:0-11469 GCA_964654155.1 uncultured Staphylococcaceae bacterium
AGGTGGCGAAATAGGTAGACGCAAGGGACTTAAAATCCCTCGGTAGCGATACCGTGTCGGTTCGAGTCCGACCCCGGGCACCATTTAGCAAGATTAGTTCGATTAAAATCGAACTTTTTTTGTGTTTTCATAGTCAAGTTGAAAATTGCTCCGTAAGCGTAAAAGTTTTCCAGGATGGACAAAGAAGTTTGAATCTAAAACAATAAACCCAAGGTAAGTATCAAAAATTTCCATAAGAAAACTATAACTTGATTTTCCAAGGCAACCATCAAAAATCATTAGAATAAACAAAAAAGTTCGAATCTCAAAGAAAAAAATCAAAGAGGTTCGAACATATACATCATATAAAAAATATGATTAAAAAACGACAGAATCAAGAGATAATAATAATTCTTGAGGCTCTACAATTAAATCACTTACATCAAGAGCAATATATGCATTTAATGGAAGAGTTTTAGTGATGTCTTCTATTGAATAAGTTACTTCCATTTTTGCTACAAATCCATAATAATCTGCCTCTAATGCAGTTTTCCTTGTTTCATCTTTCCATGTCTTATAATCCGCCTTAAACGCGGCTATAAATTCTTCATAACGAAGGCCATAACTATCATTAATAAACTTAGAGGCCGCTTTTTCTATTTCTGTTGAGGTTTCATAAACATTCATTCGTTTAATTTCTGTATAGACATTCGTTGAAATATATGTTTCTTCATCAATATCACTTGTGACGGCTACTTCATGTATAGAGTTAAAATAATAACTCGTTTTAACATCTGCATAAGTATATTCATCACAAGGAATTGTATAAATAGAAGAATAGTTTTCTTCAATCATATAAAATTGTGATCTTATAACATCATTAATGCCATATTTTTCATAAATTTTTCCATCTAATACTCTTAAAAGATTATATGTATTCGGTTCTTTAAACCCTAGCCATTTTTGCTTGCAATCAATTTTTAAAGATGCTTCAATATCTTCATTAACAACACTACAGAATGTTAATAAAATAGCAATTTTAAAATCTTTCAATTGAATTATTGTAAAAGTACAATTGTCGTTATCTATTAAAACATCTAAAACAGTTTCAACATCAGGATCACTTTCTGATGAATTATTAACATAATTCATTGATTTAACTTTAATATCTTTATATGTCGAATCATCCGGCTTTATTTCATATGAATATGTTTGATAAGGATATCCATCTACATTTTGACCACTAGCTATTCTTTTAATTGATGCAATTCTTTGATGTTGAACACTCGTATTTATTAAATTAATTTTACCATCTTTAATAATTTTCATCGATGATACAATCAAAAAAAAGCTTATTATTGAAATAATATATGGCAAATAACGTTTTTTAACTTTATTCATGTAATTTACATCCTAAAAAACAATTTCATTTTGTTCTACAATTAAAGATACAGGATTTATTGCAAGCGATAAGCTAGAAACATAATAAGCAAGATATGTTTTTACTCTTACCGTTTGCGTTTGATTATAAAGAGTTAAAACAACATCTTCCTCAATACAGAATCCATAATACTTATAATTCATAATATTTAATTTCTTTTCATCCGACCATTTATTATTAACATTAGTTTTTAAAATCATTGCGTCATTAAAACTAAATTGACCACCACTTGCGTATTTTTCTGCATATGATTTAAAAATAGTTAATTCTTCATCACTTGTCGTCAATATATCATTCGTTGTTGTTGTAAAATCACTTGTTAATGAATTTGAATAACATTCATAAGCCGCAACTGTGGTTCTACTGTCAATACTTGGTCGTAGTTGATTAATCGCAATTGTATAAACTTTGCTATATCCTTGATTACTTAGATTTAATAATTGATTATCTGTGCTATCTCTAGTAGAAGCATTACTTGAATTATAAAATGTATACTCTATTTGAGATGAAAAGCCAAGCCATTTTTGCTTACAATCAATAGTAATTACCGCAGTAACATTTGTATCGCTTTGACTTGCTAATGTTAAAGATAATTGATTTGCAAAATCAGCTAATTGAACAACAGTAAATGTTGAGGCGCTATTATCAATTGAAACACTAACATACTTTGATGGAGTATCTTCTACACTACCATCTGTAAACTCTAATGATTTAACAACAATATTCTTATTTGTGGCATAATCTGGAGTTAATGTGTAAGAATATGTTACATAAGCCTGTCCCTTTTCATTTGTGCCAGAACTTATTTTTTTCACTGAGACCCCTTTAGTTTTTTCTTCTGTGACTAAACCATTATTAGGTAAAAAAGTATTGCTTTTAGACCATACACCTAATCCTAAAAAAAGTAACATGATTGTTGAACCAACAATCAATGATTTTTTCTTTATTTGTTTTGACATTTTAATTCCTCCTTTGCAGAACAAATAATATAAAGTCATAAAGGCCTTATATTATTTATTAGTGAGCAAATTAAAAAACACCTTAAAATTTAATAAAAAAAAGACCTGATATCAATCAAGTCTTACTAAAATCTCTATTTACCCTTTTTATAATTCTTTCTATATTCGTTATAAGGAATAGTCAAACTATACCCAGCGGTATTATGTTTTCCTACTCTTTTTTCAACAGGAGGTAATTTCATATAATCACCATAAACCGAGGTTAAAAATTCATCATATTTTTCTGGAATTACAACTTCCATTCCTTCAAACATAGCCTTTGTTCCATTTCCAAAATATTCTCTTTTAACAATTTCCTTACCAAACCATGCTCCTTGCATATTTCCAACATAATAACACTCTTCATATTTCTTTTTGCGCATTATTTTATCAATTCTCTTATTCATATAATGATTAATATTAAACAAGAACCAAGGCAATAAAACAATATCCAAAAGAATATCAAGAATAAACCACCATTTGCGAGGATAACGGGAAATAGAACGGGCACCAATCATCAACAAACGCGGCCAAATACGATAAATTCTCCATTTCATGGCAAAAGTAATTTTTCCTTGTTTTTTAGAAATACCATCTAAAGGAAAAATATCAATCCATACACCATGATTCATATTAACAAATTGATATACCCATTCAACAAAAGTTGTTTTTGAATTTCTTAATTTTGCAAAATTATATGGATAATTTGGATCTGTTTCATAAGTTTGTAAAAATATATCATCAACAAATTCCTTTTTTCCTAATTCAATAAAACGATCATAATCTTCTCTTGGCATTGCTACATCTACATCATCATCCCAAGGAATAAAGCCTTGATGACGAACCGCACCTAAAGCTGAACCTCCAACAAGAAAATATTTTAAATTATTTTTTTCGCAAAAATCGATATATTGTTTTAGTAGTTCAAACTCTATTTTCTGTAATTCATTCATTTTTTTATCCTCGACGATTATTATAACAACAACCTGTTAATAAAGCAAATCAAACACAGAAACTATTTATTTTTTACTATTATTTTAAATTATATAATGATATAATATTTTTCGAATCAAAGGAGATTGAATTATGCTTAATGAATTAACAATTGAAGAACAAATCCAAATTGTACTTGATAAAATTCGGCCTTTCATCAGACGTGATGGTGGGGATGTTCAATTTGATTCATTTGAAGATGGCATCGTTTATATTACAATGCATGGCGCTTGTGCCGATTGCATGATGATTGATACAACCATTTCAGATGGTATTGAAGTTATTTTAATGGAAGAAGTTCCGGGAATATTAGGTGTTAAACTATCAAGTCAAAAAGGAAAATAGCAAGGATTTATATCCTTGTTTTTATTTTTCTTGTAGCCACTGAATAGGCCTTATACCATAATTAACTACTAAATACTTTTCAATATATTTAATTTCATTAACATAATTATTTAGCTGATAATAATAATTTAATATTTGATTTCTAACATCCACTCTTTCACTATAATGCTTTTCTAATAAATCAAATAATGTGGTTGGAAACATTATTCTAGCCATTAATAATGTGATTTCTTTAATTGAAAACTGATACTTTTTTAGTGCATTCAATAGTTCTTCTTTATTAATTACTTTTGCTTTAAAAAGCTCCGCTAAATCTCGAACTGGAGAATCTAAAACAAAACTTAGTGGATCTAATACCGATTGTGCTTTAAAAGAATTCAAACGTCTATGGGTTACTGTTAAAGGAGCTATTTCATCATTTAAATCAATTTTTAACTCCGCTAAATATTGTAAAGCATTATATGCTAAACCTAATCCATGATTTATTGCTATCATCGCTCTATAATAAAAATAATCATCAATTTTAAATGAAGGAATTATCTTTTCTTCTATCAAAGCGATTTTTTCTTCCCAAAGAGACATTAAATAACTAATTAAGTAAGGGGTTTTTGAATTGCTTCCATTAAAATATTGATGTATCTTACTCAAATCATTTAGTGTAAAAGAAACATTTTTGTATGCAACTAAAATAAGGTTTCCTTTTTCATCTTTTGATAAATATTGATCATAACGATTTTTAATTATCTTTACACCTGCATTAGGAAATATATTTGCAATTGAAGATGCAAATTCATCTAATGACTGAATATCAGTTTCTTGTAAATCATTGGTTGCTTCTAAAACAAAATGCCAGCCTTGATAATCAAATTCAACCTCATCATATGGAGGATAATATCCATATAAATCATAAATAAATGCTTGCATAAAATATCACCATTAAATAATATGTAATTCAAAATAAAAAAAGTATCCTTAAAAGGATACGATAGTAGCTATAAAGGTAAATTTGTTTTTTTATTTGCCACAAAGAAACCGTCATCATTATAAACATTAACTCTATTATAAGACATTACTTTTCCCTTAGAAGTTATAAAGACTCCTCCAGCTTCAATTACAACTATTTGACTTGCCGCTGTGTCCCATTCCTTTGTTCCTTTGCCAAAACGTAATTGTAGGTCCGCTAAACCCCTAGCAATTCGACATGCCTTAATTGCGCTTCCATATTGTTCTTTCACTTTAATTAAATCACTATTTGCTTCATAATAAGCTAATTCTGCATCAGTTACATGAAATTTTGAAGTTAAAAATATTAAATCTTTATTTCTATCACTAACATGATTTCTAGAAACATTTCCATTACAATCAATATAATATGAACCTTCATTCTTAATTGCGTAATATATTTCTCCACTTACAGGAATAAGAACAACTCCTAAAACAATTTCATGCTTATAGCATAAAGCAATATTTGTCGTAAATTCATCATCTTTTGAAACAAAATCTTTAGTTCCATCTACAGGGTCAACAATCCAAACATAATCATTATTTAAACGAGATAAATCATCATCGGATTCTTCAGTTAAAAAGGCGTGATTAGGATAATAACTATGAATAACTTCTCGAATAATTTCATCAGCGTGTTGGTCAGCAATTGTAACTGGAGAATTATCATCTTTAATCATCACATCAAAATCTAAATTATATACTCTTAATATTTCTATTTTTGCTTTTCTTGCTGCTTCAAGTGCAACATCTAGCGCTTTATGTAAATCAATCATTATTTTCTCCTTTTGTAATTAACTCGTCTAATTCTTTAATAATATTATAAACTTCTTCTAAGTTTTGAGCGGTACAACCTGCTGCATGAGGATGTCCTCCGCCTCCATGCGCACTCATAATAGGTTGAACAATCGGCCAAGTACTTCTTACTTCAACACGGCATTCACCATTTTCACCTTCCGCAAAAGCAGCCCAAATCGGTAATCCTTTTATATTCGCTAATGTATTCACAAATCCACTCGCACGATAAACGGAAATACCTAACTCTTCTATATCTTTTTTTGTGAATAAAACATATATCAAACCATGTTCAGTTTTTTGATAATGATTATAAATATATTTCTTTAATTCTAATTGTGATTCATCACTTTCATATATAACATCATATATATACGAAGCATTCGCCCCTTTATCCATTAAATAAGCACCAGTTCTTAATGTATCACCATTAGATGGTTGATATAAAAATCTTCCTGAATCGGTTATTAATCCTAAAAATAAAGCATTATAGCCATTAATTGACAATGGAACATTTAAATCAATAACAAATTTAGCGATTATTTCGGTACAGGATACTTTAGATGTATCAACTAAACTAATATCACCAAACTCTCCATTTGGAATATGATGATCAATAACAATAAGTTCTTTAATATCATGGATTCTTTGATCTTCAGATCTAGACATTTCATTAAAATCCACAGCTATTCCTAAACTAGATTTTATTACATCATCCTCAACAATATCCATACCCATAATAAAGGAAAGCATCTTTTCATAACCACTACCAACAATATATATTTTTTTATTTGGATAAATACTTAACAGCATTTCTTTTAGTCCAACTTGAGAACCATAGCAATCTCCATCAGGATTTTTATGTCCAAAAATAACTATTGAATCATATTGCTGTACTTTATCTAAAATTTTATTAATAAACAATTTTATCAACTCCTTTTATTAATTATAACATAAGATACTACAATCATAAACTTGTGTTTTCATAGTAAAAAGCAAATAAAAAGATTAGAATTAATTCTACTAACTCCAATCTTTATTAATAATATTTATTCTTATTCAGCTTTTCCTAATGAACCAAAAAGAGTCATTTTTTCTTTAACACAATCTTTAATAGCTTGGACACCAGGAGCAAGTAATTTTCTTGGATCAAAGCCTTTTCCTTCTAAATCCTTGCCATCTTCAATATATTTTCTTGTTGCTTCTTGGAACGCTAATTGACATTCAGTATTAACATTAATTTTACATACACCTAATGAAATAGCTCTTCTAATCATATCGGCTGGAATTCCGGTTCCACCATGTAAAACAAGTGGCATATGTCCAACTTTTTCTTTGATCTTTGATAATGTTTCAAAATCAAGTCCTTTCCAATTTGCAGGATATTTACCATGAATATTGCCTATACCAGCGGCTAAAATATCAACACCTAATGAAGCGATTAAAGCACATTCATCTGGAGAAGCAACTTCACCACAGCCAATTACTCCATCTTCTTCTCCGCCAATCGCGCCAACTTCAGCCTCAACTGTGCAACCCATTGAATTAGCAATGGCAATAATTTCTTTTGTCTTTGCAATATTCTCTTCAATTGGATAATGTGAACCATCAAACATAACAGAACTAAATCCCGCTTCTAATGCTTTTTTAGCACCTTCATATGAACCATGATCCAAATGTAAAGCTACTGGTACAGTAATGTTCAATGTCTTCATCATTTCATTAACCATTGCAACAATTGTATTAAAACCACACATATACTTTGCAGCACCTTCAGAGACACCTAAGATAACTGGTGTTTTTGTTTCCTCTGCAACTTGTAAAATGGCTTTTGTCCATTCCAAATTATTGATATTGAAATGTCCAATTGCGTAATGTCCTTCTTCTGCTTTTTTCATCATTTCTCTAACGTTAACTAATCCCATTTTTTTAACCTCTCTTTTTTATTTTTATTAATAATCAGACTCATCATCTGAATCATTTTCCTTTTCATCATCGAATTCTTCATCAATGTCGCCATCAAGAATTTTATTATATTCAGCTTCTTCAGCATCAATTTCTTGAGTAATTTCAATATCACGATAAACATCATTCATATCAATATGAACTTTTTCATATTTATGACGTTCACGAAGATCCCAAACATTTTCACCTAATGTAACAAAACGACCATCTAACGACAAATTGGTATAAAATTGTCCAATTGACTTATTTGCAGTTTCTTCATCTAAACCTTGAGTCTCCACTACTTCATTCCAAATAGTTTTAAACTCAACTGGACCTTCGCTTCTTAATATTAATTCATAGGCGACATCTAAATTTGATTTGTTGCTCATTTTATTCTCCTCCATTACATTTCATTTGGCGCATTTACACCAATAAGTTCCAAAGCATTTTTCATTACAATCATCGAAGCCTTAGCCAAAGCCAATCTTGCTCCTGTTTGTTCTAGATTACTGCGATCGATTAACCGACATTCAGTATAGAAGCCGTGTATTAAACCCGCTAATTTTTGAATGTACGTAACAACCTTATATGGTGATCTGCTAATCGCAGCATCAAGAACTTCTTTTGGATAATCCCCAAGTAACTTCATTAAATCTATTTCTTTTCTATCGGTTAAATATGAACCATCAACTTTAATCTCTATATCTTCCGCTAGCGATAAAACTTTATATAATCGAGCATATGCATATTGAGCATAATATACCGGATTAGCGCTACTTTGTTCAACAGCTAAATCAAGATTAAAATCTAAATGTGCAGAAGCAGCTCTTGCAACAAAGAAATATCTAACTGCATCAATTCCCACTTCTTCACATAATTCGCGCATTGAAATCGCATTACCTGTTCTTTTTGACATTTTATATTCTTCACCGTTTTTAAACAAACGAACCATTTGAATAAGCTCAATATCTAAAATATCACGAGGATAACCAAACATCATTAATGCCGCTTTCATCCGATTAATATATCCATGATGATCAGCACCTAAAACATCAATTAATTTTGTGTAATTACGTGATAATTTGTCTAAGTGATAGGCAATGTCAGGTAGCAAGTATGTATATGAGCCATCACTTTTAATAATGACGCGATCCTTATCATCGCCATATTCTGATGTTTTTAAAAACAATGCTCCATCTTGTTCATAACATCGATCTTTTGTATGTTCAATTACTCTTTCGACACCATTATTTTTTCGAATGTTAGTTTCAAAAGAATAAATATCAAACTTAACACCAAAATTATGTAAATCATTATCTAATTTTTTTAGTTCAAGTTCGGCACCTCGACGTTTAAAATATGTTTCAGATTCCTCTGAATCAACTAGATACTTATCATGGACTTCTTCTTTCATAATTTTAGCAATCTCAATTAAATCTTGACCATGATATCCATCCTCTGGAACCATAACATCATCACCAAACAATTGATGATACCTAGCCCTAATTGACTTACCTAAAATAGTAATTTGATTACCTGCATCATTAACATAAAACTCTCTTGTAACATCATAACCAATCTTTTTATACAATCGGCATATGACATCGCCAATCGCTGCACCTCTTGCATGTCCTAAATGTAGGTCGCCGGTTGGATTAGCAGAAACAAATTCAACATTAATTCTTTCATTGTTTCCATAAGTTGAATCACCATAATTCTCTCCGACTTCTAATATTTTTAAAACAACATTACTCAACGATTCAGCCTTCATAAAAAAATTAATAAATCCTGGTCTAACAACCTCGATTTTATCAAATAATTCTCGATCAATTAAAGACACAACTTTTTCAGCAATAACTAATGGATTTTCACGAAGTTCTCTTGCCATTTTCATTGCGATATTCGTGGCATAATCACCATGAGCTTTTTCTTTTGATCTTTCAATAACAATTTGTTCAAGTGATAAAGAAACTCCCATTTTTGCAAATGCTTCTTGAATCTTAGTTTTTAAAGAGATTTCAATTATCATTTATTTCACCTCAATTCGCCAAGTGTTATTAGAAATAACACTGCCCCTTGTGAATATATCATATTCTAAATAAATTGCAAGACTTTTAACTTCAATTCGCTTTAAAAAAAAGTCAAAAACCACCTCTTGTTGACGAATAATATACTTTCCACTTGTTTTCCGATTCAATTCAAGAGGAATTAAAGCCACATATTCATCACCATATATTTTTACCAATATGCCTTCTTCATGAAAAGAAAATTTCATTAAAAAATTATGATTATTTTCAATATAATCATAGACAATTTCGCCTGTATTTAATGTCTCAACATTTACATCACGAACAGTTACTTCTTTTTCACCATCAATAACTATTTCATGAGTAAATTTCATCTTCTTTTTTTGCATTTTTTTCACCACGTATAATTATAATCAATTAATTCCAAAGTTCAATCAACTTTATTTATGAATAAATAAATTAGTATAAAATTACTATTTTATTCCAACCATAATATGGGAGGAATTTTTATGAATACTCGTTTAATAAAAATTTATAAAAAAATTATAGTTATTTCATTAATAATAGTCACCTTATCTTCGATTATAAATTTAGTAATTTTTATAAGTCCTGCATATACTTTTTCACATCCACGAGAAATAAAAGTTTATACAAATGATCAAAAAACATATTACACTCGTTATTTTAATCAATATGGTAATTATTTAACTTTAGATGAAATATCACCTTACCTCACAAATGCTGTAATTGCCTCAGAAGATAAACGCTTTTACAAGCATAAGGGTCTTGACTATCTTAGGATAATTTCTAGTGCAATATCTAACATATCAAATAAAAGTATTACCAGCGGCGGATCAACAATAACTCAGCAATTAGCAAGGACACTCTATTTATCCAATGAAAAAACATTTGAAAGAAAGCTTAAAGAAGCTTTTATTGCTAAAAAAATAGAAATGACATATAGCAAAGAGCAAATACTAGAAGCTTACTTAAATGTCGCTTATTTCGGTCATAATATATATGGTATCAATCAAGCTAGCGATTACTTCTACCATAAATCTCCTAAATCTTTATCGCTAGGCGAATCCTCAATGCTCATTGGTCTATTACCATCACCAACTAATTATTCTCCAGAAATAAACTTAGATTTAGCTATAAAACAACAACATAATGTCCTAAAAGCAATGCTAAAGCAAAAATATATAACTAAAAGTGAATACTTATTAGCTACTACAGAAAGCCTAGATTTTAAATATTCTTTTACCAATAAAAATTCTTCAAATTTGCTTTATTACCATGATGCCTTAATAAAACAACTAGAAAATCACAAAGTAATTACTAATAACAAACAAAATACTGGATACAAAATATACTCATGCTTAGACAATAATGTCCAAAATATTATCGAAGAAATTACTAATAAGTATCAATATAATTCTCAAATAAGCGTAGTAGTTATGAAGCCATATTCTGGTGAAGTTTTAGGATTAATAGGGGGAAAAGATTATTCACTTAGTCCCTATAACCGTGCTTTAAACGCAAAAAGGCAAACCGGTTCAACAATAAAGCCTCTTATTTATTACTTAGGACTAGAAAACGGCATGACACCATTAACAACTTTTAAGAGTGAACCAACTACCTTTTATATTGATGGAATTGGAGAATATTCACCTAGTAACGCCAATAACAAATACGCAAATAAAGAAATAACAATGCTTGAAGCCATTGCTCTAAGTGATAATATATATGCCACAAAAACTACGCTTCTGTTAGGTTCTAAAATAATTAAAAACTTATTAGAAAAATTTCATATTCAAAATATTGAAGCCAATCCGACAATCGGATTAGGATCAAACTCATTATCGCCGTTAGAACTTGCTTCAATTTATAACACATTTGCTAGTGAAGGATATTACTATCGACCTCAGTTTTATAAAAAAGT
>CAZZGL010000046.1:0-11263 GCA_964654155.1 uncultured Staphylococcaceae bacterium
AAATGGCAACATAAAAATATTATGCTTGTGTTATGTGGCAGTAGTGTTAGTTTTATGATTAATGAAGTTTTAGGTTATTCAAGTCCACTTTATGGAAGAAGAACTTCTAATATAGAATTAAAACCCTTAAATTATCTTGAGGCTTCAAAATTTTTCCCAAATTTTTCAAACATAGATAAAATTACTGCATACTCAATTCTTGGTGGGATTCCTTATTATTTACAAACTTTTGATGATAAATTATCTATAAGGCAAAATATATCTAAGAATATCTTTGATAGTGCTTGTTTACTTAGAGAAGAACCTTTGCTCTTATTAAAACAAGAATTTAGAGAGCCAACAATTTATAATAGTATCATTGAAGCTATTGCAACGGGGTCATCAAAATTCAATGATATTTCTCAAAAAATTAATGAACTAACTTCAAAATGTGCTAGTTATATTAAAAATTTACAAGAGATACGTATAATAAATAAAATTATACCTTATGGAGAAAATGCAAATTCTAAAAAATCGATTTATTTACTTTCTGATTTCTTTTTTAGATTCTGGTATAAGTATGTTTTTTCAAACATTTCCACTCTTTCACTTATAGGTGCAGAAGGTTATACGGATAGAATTATTAATGATATTCCATCTATTTTAGGAAGCGCATTTGAAGAAGTTTGTACTCAATATTTAATTTTGCTTGCTCGTAAAAATCAACTGCCATTTACACCAAATGGTATTGGAAAATGGTGGGGGAATAATCCAATAAAAAAATCTCAAGATGATGTAGATATTTTAGGTATAAATGGCAATAAAGGTATTTTTTGTGAATGCAAATTTAGAAATGAAAAATTTGATTTATCTGAATTTAATGATTTGATTTGCGCAAGTAATATATTTAGTGATGTTACTGAGAAATATTATTATATATTCGTAAAAAGTGGATATACACAAGCTGTAATTGATGAAAGCAAAAAATATAATGTTAAACTGTTAACTATTGATGATTTATTTGATATTTAAGATTGTGGAAAAGTCTAACTAAATTAGGTGTTTTTGAATTTAATATTCATTTAAAAAAAGATAATTATATTGAAAATGAAAAAATAATGTGAATTCTGTATAGGGAAATCATCACGATTTCTCTTTTTTACAAAAAGAGAATGCGTTCATTTAAAATCTAGGCTATAATATATAGAAAAGGAGAGCAAGTATTTAAATGAATGTAAGAGATTGGTGCATTAACATGTTTGATAAAATTAAAAACAAAGTAATTGATATATGGAATGATAAGACCCATCTTTTTTGGTATGTGCTTTTACTTTATGGTGTGGCAATTGCGTTTACATTTACAACACTTGTTGGAAATAGCTTGACCCTTCCTCTTGCGGGAGATTATGTTCTTCAACAAATTCCATTTTACACAAATGGATATGATGATTGGATGACCTTTTTTAAAACAGGAGAATTTCCATTTTGGGATCATAATACATTTTTAGGCGCTAATAATATTGGATCAAATGCATTTTATTATGTTATGAATCCATTCTTTTTTCCGATTCTTTTATGGCCTCGTGATTATATAGCACAAGGATTAGCGTTTTTAATGCTTACGAAGCTCGTTTTAGCTGGTTTATCGTTTAGATATTTTATAAAATATTTAGGTTTAAAAGAAAATACATCAAGATTATTTGGCTTAGCATATGCTTTCTGTGGATGGAATTTATATTATTTTTGGTTTAATCATTTTTTAGAAGTGTGTGTTGTTTTCCCATTAGTGCTTTTAGGAATTGAGAAAGTTGTGAAAGAAAAAAGACCATGGTTATTAATGGGATCATTAGGATTAATGGGATTATGTAATTATTTCTTTTTAGTGTCGACATGTTTTGCAGGTGCGGCATATGCAATTTATCGATATTTTAGTGAATGGAAAAATAAAACTCCTAAAGACAGAGCTTTAATTCTTGGAATTGGTGTTGGTTCATTTTTAGTTGGTATTATGATAGGTTCATTAACATTACTTCCAGCTTTACCGGTTGTTTTAGAAAGTCCTCGAGTAGAGTCCGCTTCGTATTTAGATTCATTAAAAGAAGTATTAGAAAAAATAATAAAAGAAGGATTATCAAAGGATGAATTGACTAAATTATGGAAGTTAATATCAATGTTTGATCAGCCAAAACAAGCTTATTATCCTTTGATGTCATTTTTATTCCCATCTATTTCTGGTTATAGCGCTGTATTATTTAATAATTATGGTTATGATAATACATTAAGCAGTATCTTTATTTTTACCCCATTAATGATGTTTTTAGTGCCTTCTTTGTTAAATTCAATAAGAAAAAAGAGAATTAAGAATTTAGTGGCGTTTGCCTTAATTATGTTTGCTTTATTTACACCTTTTTTCTATTATCTAAGCTATGGTTTTACTTTAGCGTATGGACGATGGGAAATATTAGTTGTTGCGTGTTCATTGATTTTTATTGCTAAGAATTTTGAAGAAAAAGATGAAATGCCACGTTGGTACTTTGATATTTCTTTTGGCGCAGTGGCAATTGGAGTTATCATCGCGGTTAGTTTTGCTATTTCTATCGAAAATGATTTTAATGGTAGTTATGTTTATCCATTAGGTGATCGAGTCTTTGTTATAATTGGACAATGCTTATATATTGTTGTTTGTTATGGCTTTTTAAGATTTAATCATCAAAGAAAAGATCTAGTTAAAATATTAACAGGTGTTGTAGCAATTGAAGCTATAGTTATGGGAACATTAACCTTTAATTATCAACCTCCAAGTGATTATTCAACACTTTATGGTGGGTTAGCTAATGTTATGGAAGAAGAAGAAATTATTGAAGCGATACAAGAACAAGATAAAGGTTTTTATCGTATTTTTAATACTAATGCTGACCGTAATTCTAATAATTTGCAAATGAGAGAAGGATATAATGGAGTAGCGGCATTCCATTCTTTATATAATTATAATGTTTTTGATTTTGCTCAATGGTCAAGAATTGGTTACTCATATTCTAACTGGTCAATGGGGGTTCATGAAAAACGATATAATTTAGATGAGTTTTTAAATATTAAATACTATATTCAAAAAGGTGATTGGAGTGATCCGACAAAAATCAAAACTTGGAATAATATTCCTCATGGTTTTGTTGAAATGGAAGAATTATCTACGGATTATCACAAAGTATATAAAAATACAAATTATATTGAATTAGGATTTGCTTATGATAGTTTGATGTTAAGCGATGAGATTGATTCAGTAATATATGGAAGTTTATATAATGCTTCATTAAATAGGAACATTAATGAAGCTGAAATGGCATATTTAACAAGCGCAATTGTGTATGAAGATGATTTAGAAGCTATTCAAGAAGAAATATCTTTACCGGTTTTAAGTTTAAATCAAGCGGTTAAATCAACATTATATTCTTCTTCATCATCTTTAGAAATGACATTCCCAGAAGAAGAAAAAAAATATCAAGAATATGAAAATGAAGTTAAAGGATCATTTCCTGATTATACAGATAATGAAATTAAAGAGTATATAAAGAATAATATGGGATTTGACTATGATTTGTATAATAAACCAATTAAGTATGATAGTAATACTAATAGCAGCATTACAAAATATACATATGGATCTCAATTTGAAATAACTCCTAAGAATAGAGTATGTTCAAGTAGAGGTAGTGAAAATAAAGAAGATGATTATTGTTATATTTCGTTAAACCTTCGTATGGGTGAAAACGCAAATGTGGAAATATTTAACACCAATGGTGAGTCAATAGCGTTTGATAATCATATGTATCATTATTATGATAGCAGTGGTGATTGGAAAACCGCGAGAGGATTTTATGTTAAAGAAGAAGTTGGAAAAATTGTTATTACAATGTTTTCTAATTATGAATCTTCAAAAACATCATTACCATATCCATATATTCACTATGAATATTATAGCGATTATAAAGAAAGAGTTAATAAATTAAAAGAAAATCAATTTGAAAATATTAAGGTTACTGATAATAATATTGATTTTGAAACAAATTATGATACTCAAAAAATGATTGTTTTATCTATCCCTTATGATAGCGGGTGGAGTGGAACATATATTGATGAAAATGGAAATGAATCCCCAATTAATATTTATAAAGCGCAAGGAGGATTTTTATCGTTTGCATCTAAAACTGGTCAAACACATTATAAATTAAGATATACCACTCCATTATTTAAAGAAGGGCTATTACTTTTTGTTAGTGGCTTAACAATTATGGCTTCAACATGGGGTGCAGTTTATATTATTGAGCGGAAACGCAAAAAAGAATTACTAGAAGAAGTTAAGGAATAAAACATTTTAAAGTATTTTAAAAGAGGATAATAAGGCAGAAACGCCATATTTTATCCTCTTTATTTATATAATTTTTTTAATTATTATTCATCTGTGCTATGAATTAAATTATAAACATAATTCTTTGATAATTTAAATGATTTTGCCGTTTCTTTAATCGCGGATTTAGGTGTTAATCCTTGTTTAATTAATGAATTGACATAAGCGATAATTTCTTCATCAGACAAGGCTTCTTCATTATTTTTTTCACCTTCAACAATTACGACCATTTCTCCTTTTAACGAATCGCTGTTTAAAGATGATAATTCTTCTAATGTACCACGGATATACTCTTCATGGATTTTAGTTAATTCACGAGCAATGCAGGCAGAACGATTGCCAAATGATTTAAGCATGTTATTTAGTGTAGTAATAATTCTATGTGGTGATTCATAAAAAATTAAAGTTTCTTTTCTTTCAGCTAGTTCTTCTAATTCTTTAATTCTGCTTGATTCTTTACTAGCTAAGAATCCATGAAAATAAAAATGTTCTGTTGGTAATCCTGATCCAATTAAAGCAGGTAAAAAAGCAGAACTTCCTCCAATAACAACAACGTTAATATCGTTGTCAATGGCTTTAATTACTAATCTATGACCTGGATCAGAAATACCTGGATATCCAGCATCGCTTACATAGGCAACTTTTTTACCTTCATTTAGAAATGAAATTAATTTATCAGAAGCTTCATTTTCATTATGTTCATGGCAGGATATTAAGGTTCCATTAATAGCGAAATCATGAAATAATATTCCGCTAGTGCGAGTATCTTCGCATCCGATATAATCCATTTCTTTTAATGTTTCAACTGCGCGAGGTGAAAATTCTTTTTTATTACCAATTGGTGTAGCGACAAGATATAGAGTAGGAGAAGCGGATTGATAATACTTACTCCTCTTCACCATTATTACTTCTTCTTTCTTTTAAAGATGTTTTATCAGCAATGCTATTTAATTCTTCTAACGTTAAGAAACGAACATCATCAGATTTTTCAATTTTAATAATACGGGTTAAAACATTCATCGAAGTAATTCGATATTGTTCACCTTCAATGAATACGCGTGCGCCAATTTTTGGAAATTCTTTTCTTAATTCCATATAAGCTTCATCTTCATATTTAAGACAGCAAATAAGTTTTCCGCAGTGTCCAGAAAGTTTTGGAATATTTAAAGATAACAATTGGTTTTTAGCGCGATTAATAGAAATGCCATCAAATTCATTTAGAAATGTTGAACAACAAAGTGGAAGTCCACAAACGCCAATACCTCCAACAATTTTAGCTTTATCCCTTGTTCCGATTTGACGAAGTTCAATACGGCATTTTAATTTCGAAGCTAAAACTTTTAATAATTCTCTAAAATCAACACGATCGCTAGCTAAATATGTAAAAATAACCTTAGTTCTGTCTAATGTATATTCACAACTAATTAAATTCATATCTAATTCTAAAGCTTTTATTGAATCAAGACAAACAACAAAGCTTTCTTTTGCTTTTGCTTTATTTTCTTCGTGTTGTCTTATATCGGCTTTAGTGGCTTTTCTAATAATTGGTTTTAATTCTAATTCAGATTTATATTCACTTATTGAGATAGGCAAAGAAACTACTTTACCAATTTCTAAACCTCTTGTAGTTTCAACAACAATTAACTCACCGATTGTAAGAGAGTTATCAGTTGTTGAAAAAAAGTAAGGTTTATTGTTTTCATTAAATTTGATACTTACATAGTAATTTGGTGTATCTTCTTTATTTTCTTCTACGATAATTTCTTTATTTTCATCCATTTTAATTACCACCTTTCGTAATTTCAAATGCAATATGGTCGAGAAGTAGAGGAATGTTAACGTTTAAGTCTAGGTTACTTCTTGCATTCATAACTTCTACGATTGCTGAATTAATATCATTTAAGACATTTGATAATGATGTTAATATATTAACATAACTTTGTAAAATTGAATCTTGATTTCCTTTTACGACAACAATTTCTTGAAGAAAAATTGAAAGTAAGTCTAAAAAGAATCGAGCTGATTCCTTAGTTTTAATAACAGAACTTATATTTTTTTGCATAATATAAATTGATTTGTTTTCGTTTTCAATTAATGCTTTTAAAAAAGATAAAACATTTTCTTTAGCAAGTTGATATTCATCTTCGAAAGCTATTTTTTTAATTTCTAGCGGATCGTTATAAAAAAATGAAAGGATTTCGGCATCATCTTTATTAATTTCTTGTGTTAGAGATAAGGCGATGACTTCCGATTGAATCATTTTTTTAAGAGGCAGTCTTTGAGCTCTAGAAATAATTGTTGGTAATACTTTAAGTTCGTTTTCTGTTGTTAAGAAAGCATAAATATTATCAGTTGGTTCCTCTAAAAATTTTAATAGTGAATTGATAGCCTCAATAGTCATGTTCTCCACTAAATGGATAATATATATCATGATGCCTTTGCTTTCTAAGGCTTTCTTTTCAAAAGTTTGTTCGATTTTTTGAATATCATCTTTTTTTATTGTTTTTTGACTGCCATCTAAAAGAATAAAATCAGCATAATTACCTTCATCTAATCTTAAACAAGTAAAACATGTATTACATGCAAGAGGAGAAGGTGAATCACAAATAAGTGATTTGGCTAAATAAGTTGCGCATCCTAAAAGAGGCGTACCCGGTTCACCTGATAATAAATAAGCGTGAGATATTTGCTTTTTATTAATCGCATTAACAAAAGTACGATAAATTATGGGCTGATATTTTTCTAAGTAGTGGCTATCAATCATTTATTTATCTCCATTTAATCTTTTTAAAACAATATTTGTGGCATCTTCTAATACTTCATCAAAAGTTTTTGAAGCATCGACAATTTCATATCGAAGAGGATATCTTTTTGCTAGTGAAAGAAAAGTATTTCGAACAGATTTATGGAAATCAATTTTTTCTAAATCTAAACGATTAACTTCACGGTTTTGATTTTTTGCAATGCGCGCTAAACCGAGTTCTGGTTCGATATCAAATAATAATGTTAAATCAGGAAAAGTTCCTTCGGTAGCAAACATGTTAATGTTTAATACTTCATCTATACCAAGTCCTCTAGCGCCACCTTGATAAGCAAGAGAACTATCTAAATAACGATCACATAAAACAATTTTACCTTCTTTTAAAGCAGGCCAAACTTTTTCGATTAAGTGTTGTCTTCTTGAAGCAGCATATAATAAGGCCTCTGTTCTTCCATCCATAGAGGTATTTTGTTTATTTAAAATAACATCTCTAATCGATTCAGAAATAGGGGTACCTCCTGGTTCGCGAGTTAAAACAACTTCATAGCCAAGATTTATAAGTTTTTCATATAAAGAACGGCAAACACTTGATTTTCCGCTTCCTTCTGGTCCTTCAACTGTAATAAACATAGTTTTACTCCTTCAATTTTGTTCTTCCTTCTAAAGCTTTTTCAATCGTTAATGTATCAGCGTAATCTAAATGACCTCCCATTGGTAAGCCATAAGCTAAACGACTAATTTTAACATCATAAGATTCTAATAATTTTGCTAAAAATAATGCAGTTGCTTCGCCTTCAATCGTTGGATTTGTTGCTAAGATAACTTCTTTAATATTTTCAGATTTTATTCTTGCTAATAAACTATCAATTTGTAAATCATCGATTCCAATTCCGTTTACTGCTGACAAAGCTCCATTTAGAACATGATAAACGCCATGCAATGAATCAACTTTCTCAAATGCCGTAACATCTTTTTCGTAAGAAACCACTATTAAAGTTTGTTTGTCACGAGTATCATCTTTGCATATTTCACAAATATCATCTTCAGTGTATACTCCACATATTGGACAAGGATGTATTTTATTTTTTAATTCTAATATTGCGGAAGCAAATTCCTCTAATTCATCACTTTCCATACTTAGAAGTGAATACGCCATTCGTTCTGCAGATTTAAGTCCAACACTTGGAAGTTTTTTAAAAGAATCTATCACTCTTTTAAAACTCTTTAGTTCGTTCATTGTTAAAATCCAAAACCACGTGTGGCCATTGCTTTAATTTGTTCTTCTTCTTCAGAAATCTTTTCAATAATTTCATTTATCGCCATCATAATCATGTCTTGAAGCATATCTTTATCTTCGCTTGTTAATAAAGATTCATCAAGATCGATGGAAATTATTTTCTTAGATCCTAATGCTTTAACAGTAACTGCGCCATTTTTGGTAACACAGAACTCTTTTTTTTCTAATTCAGCTTGGGCTTTTTCCATTTGTCGTTGCATTTTTTGTGCTTGAGCAAGCATTTGTTGCATATTCATAATTTATATTTTCCTTTCCTTAAAAATCAATTTTTAAATCAAATTCACCAAGTTTTGGTAAACGACCAACTTGGTATAGATTACGATATTTTTCATAAAGTCTAACAGCTTCTGTTCTTGAAAGTGCATAAACAGAAATTGGTCTTCCAACTAATTTAGACACTATTTCTTTTAAGCTTTGTTGATTAGAAGAAATGTTAACTTTATTTGCTAGAGATGATAATTCATATTGAAGAATTAATATTTCTTTAGTCAATATATATGGTTGACCATCCTTTAAAAGAATTGCGTATTTACCTAATCGAGGATCAAGTGTTAAATTTTGTAATAAATTCCATTTGCTTGTTAAAGCGATTTTTTGTTCTTTATTACCAGAAACCATTACTTTTATAATAAAATCATCATCTAAATAATTTTTTTCACCATCATTTACTAGAGGTGTTAAATCTTTTTTCTCTTCTTCTATTTCTTGTAAGAATGGAGGAAGTTCTTCTTTAACTTCTTTTATGATTGTTTCGTTTTTTGTTTCTAATAAAGGTTCTGTCTTTATTTCTTTAACCGGAGTAACTACGATTTTTTCTTCTTTTACTGGTTCGATTTTTACTTTCTTTTCTGTAGTTACAGGTTTTGTTTCTTCTTTTATTTCATTACTTTCCTCATCATTATTTTCAAATAATGCGGTTAATTTAAATAATGTTATTTCAAACAATGAACGAATTTGATTTACTACTTTAAATTCGTTTTGAGCTTCAAGTAAGATATCAATCATTTCACAAGCTTTTTTAAAAGATATTAATTTAGCAAATTCTTCAACATCTTCTTTTTTTATTGTGGTTAGAAGAGAGGTATTATTCGTTTTATGATATATAAGAAGATCTTTCATGATATTTAATAAATCAGAGGTTAACCGACGAATATCTACACCATGATCAATAAATGCTGATATTAAGTTTAATATTTCGTTATAGTTTGTGGTACTTATAGCTTGTAATAAAGCAATCTTCTCTTTTGTTCCCGCTAGACCAAATAGTTCTTCTAAATCATGTAGAGATAAATAGTTGCCAGCATAAGCAATGCTTTGGTCTAATAAAGATAAAGCATCACGAACTCCTCCATCAGCAAGAGAAATAATTAGTTTAATTGCATCTTCATCATAACTAATTTTTTCTATTTCTAAGATTTGCTTAATTCTTTCATTTATTGATACTTCATCAACTTTTGTAAAATCATATCTTTGACAACGTGAAAGAATTGTTGGTAAAACTTTATGTGGCTCGGTTGTTGCTAATATAAAGATTACATGAGAAGGGGGTTCTTCTAGTGTTTTAAGTAATGCATTAAATGCACTAGCGGACATCATATGAACTTCGTCAATAATGTAAACTTTATATTTTCCTTTCATTGGCGAGTATTTAACTCTTTCAATTAAGTCACGAACATCTTCAACGCCATTATTACTTGCGGCATCTATTTCGATAACGTCTGGATGAGATCCATCGTTTATTGCTAAACAATTAGAACAATGGTTGCATTGACAGCCTAAACCTTCTTCACAGTTTAAAGCTTTAGCAACGAGTTTAGCCATCGTTGTTTTACCAGTTCCTCTAGGACCAGTAAATAAGTAAGCATGAGCAATCTTTTGCGTTCTTAATGCGTTTTCTAATGTTTTAACAATATGTTTTTGACCTGCAACTTCTTCAAATGAGCTTGGTCGATATGTTCTATAAAGAGCTTTGTATGCCATAAAATCACCTGGTTTTTATTATAACACTTTTTAGTGGAGCTTTAAATTATAAATTTAAAGTTCGGAAATTATTTTGTTTTTGTTGATTTTTAATAGTCAAAAAAAGCTCCTATGCGGAGCGAAGCGGTTAATCTTGATGAATTTAATTATAAGCGAAATTTAATTATTTAATTAAGCTCCTTAAAATTTTTTATCATAAAATACACTTTATTCATTTTCAATTATATTTGCAGATTTAAAGCCAAAAATGAGTTGTTCCCATGATTTGGTTAAAATAATGATTACTAAACAAATACATACGGAAATAAAACTGATAATGCCATAACTTATAGTATAAGCTGCATAATATTCAACACCGTCAAATAGTTCAAAGAACCGCGAAAATGAACTTCCGATTAAAGTGAACAAATCTAAAAAAATCATTAATAACATTACACTTGTAAGTCGTGCTTTTTTGACTTTTTCTTCTTTATTCGCCAGTAATCCGAGCACCACAACTATAATAACCCATAGTATTTTCGAACTGAAAATATCCTCAGTAAAATATGCTAAAAAGTTCTTTTTCTCATACATTTCAAATACGAAGAATGCCACTATGCTACCTAGTATAATTTCTACCAAATATACACCTACATAACTTCCTAAAACAAATTTCTCTTTATTATCAATAATGCTTTTTTTCATAAAAATATCTCCTCGTAAGATAAGTGTAAATCATTTTTTAATAAATCTCTATATTTTAATTCATTTGAGTTAGCTTTCTTTGATTCAATATAGTTTTTTTTCGCTCAATTAAATAATTAAATTCCGTTTTAAGCGAAAATCGCATTTTTTCAGAATT
>CAZZGL010000047.1:0-11227 GCA_964654155.1 uncultured Staphylococcaceae bacterium
AAACGCAGTAAATAAGCCATTTTTTATCATCACTTTGCAAAAGAGGATTTTTAAATTAAAAATATAAAGAAAAAGTACCACAATTCCTTATTATTGTCTAGAGATTATTTTTATAATTATTCTTTATTTATCAGGTTTTTATTATTTTAGTGCATAAAAAAAGAAAGATCTAAATTTCTTGTTATTCAATCTTTCTTTATAAAATAATTTTCTTTATTTCTTTTTAATCTTCCCTTTTGCCCGACCTACTTTATTTGTTTGATACGCTCTTCCAAAAGCTAAGTCATCCGCTCCAACATCTTGATAAATTGTTGAGCCACCAGCAATAAAGGCACCATCACCGATTACACAAGGAGCAATAATTGTTGAGCCTGTACCCACAAAAACATTATTTCCTATAATAGTTTTAAGCTTATTTACACCATCATAATTAGCGGTAATTGTTCCTCCACCAATATTTGAATACTCCCCAACTTCAGCATCACCTAAATATGATAAATGTGCCGCTTTTGAGCCTCTTTTCATAATAGCTTTCTTTGTTTCAACAAAGGATCCTATTCTATTATTTCCTTCAATAATAGTTTCTGGTCTAATATTAGTCATTGGTCCAATAACATTATTATCACCAATAATTGCGTTTTCAATAAAGTTATTCGACTTTAATATATTATTTTCACCAATAATTGTTTTTCCAATAATAAAATTACCTGGATAAATAATCGAATCTGCTCCAATTTCAACATCTGGACCGATATATGTATTATTTGGATCTATAATAGTAACTCCATTTAGCATGTGCTTTCGATTGATTCTTTGCTTTAGTATCTCTCCTGCTTCCGCAAGTTGAACTCGATCATTTATACCTAGCATTTCTCGATAATCATCCATTACAGAAGCACCAACTTTTAAACCCGCTTTTCTAAAAATTGCAATCATATCTGTTAAATAAAACTCATTTTTCGCATTCTTACCGGTCAATTCATTTAAATGCGCAAACAATTGTTTATTATTATAAATTCCTATTCCTGTATTAACTTCTTTAATTGCTTCAATAGTTTTTGTGGCATCTGCTTGCTCAACAATACCATAAACATCTCCATTATCGCCTCTTACTATTCTTCCATATCCATATGGTTTATCTAGAATTGCAGTCAATATTGTAGCGTCATTTTTATTTTCAATATGGGAAATAATTAACTTTCTTAAAGTTTCGGTAGTGAATAAAGGCGTATCACCACATGTTATTAAAGTTATTCCTTCTTCATTTTCTAAAAATTGTCTAGCCTGCATTACCGCATGACCTGTACCTAATTGCTGTTTTTGATAAGCAATGTTTGTTCTACCATTTACTATCTTTTCTGTAAACTCTCCGTTATGACCTACAATGGTTACTATTTTTGAAAAATTAAGTGGAGCTAAAGAATCTAAAACATAATCTAACAAAGTTTTTCCCATAATCTCAAAGCCAACTTTAGATTTTTCTAGACTTTTCGATTTCATGCGAGTTCCTTTTCCCGCAGCTAAAATTATTGCGTATAAATTCATAATTATACTTCCTCCATCTGATATCTATTATAATGAATTTTTTCTCTAAATGATAGAAGTTAATATGACATAATAACCTTTTTGTTTATAATACTCGCTTTTTTGTATGCACAGATCTTTATTAAAGGATAAAGCAAAAACAGTTGAACCAGAACCACTCATACCAACAGTTTCAAATCCATCATATTTTAAACAATTCATAATTGTTTTAATATCGTTTAAAATCTCACACGCTGGCTTTTCTAAATCATTGACTCTATGTACATCAACTTTTTTTAAATCGCCTTCTTTTAAAGCGTTGATTGTTTTATATATATCTCCATCATTATTTTTATCCAACAAATCATATTTCTCATATACTTCTTTCGTTGAACATCCTAAAAATGGTTTTATCAAAAGAACATATGGTTTGTCTTTTAATTCAAAAGGAGTAATACTTTCTCCAATCCCTTCAACTTTTGCAGTTTTATTAATCAAGAAAAAAGGAACATCCGCGCCGATTTCTTTACCTAATTCTATCAATTCTTCTTCACTTGCAGGAAGATTTAATAAATCTACAATTGCTCTCATTATAAATGCGGCATCCGCACTTCCGCCACCTAATCCTGATTGAGAAGGTATTCTTTTTTCAATGTAAACATCAAATTCTTCTTTAAATTTATATTTTTTTCTTAATAATTCTATTGCTTTATTAACACTATTATTTGCGCCTAAAGGAATTGAATAATCATCAAATTCAACATTTGTCTCATATTCCTCGCTTAAAACATCAATACTAATCGTGTCATATAAATCAATAGGCGCCATAACCATTTCCAAATTATGATATCCATCTTCTCTAGTTGAAATTATCTTCAAATGTATATTTATTTTTGCATTCGCTTTTACTTTCATTTTAGCGACCTCCTAGATATATTTTCCTAGCAACTCCTTTAGTTTCTATTCCACCTAATCTTTTAGTAATTGTACTATTAATTATTTCTTTTATAGAAGCATATTCACTAACGCTTGTTTTCGATATTAAGGTTGCGATAATAACCGGATCAAGCAAATGAATATTATCTCTTGTTGGTGAACTTGCTACATTTGCGCCCGCTTTTAAAAGAGCTTCATAATAACTTTGACATGCTCCGGCAATAATTACAAGACTATCCTTATTCGATTGATAATTTCTTGCTTCTAAAACCGATTTAACAAAATCTGATGAATGTCGATAACTATTTATATCATTAATATTCTTTCCTTCTAAAGCGTCATGTCCAGTAATAACAACAATATCTGGATGATGTTTCAATAACAATGCCTTAATTTTAAAAGGAATATCTTCTTCGTTTATAAAACATCCTATTGCTTGAACATTATATTCTTTATAAGCCTGCATCGCTTTTTTTAAATAGTGTTCATCTCCATCAATATGAAGAATAACCCCTGGAACAGTATTTTGTCTTAACAAAGCATTGTCTAAATAGGGAATATTTTCCTCGTTCGCATCATTCACTTTTTTTAAATCACTTATTGATGCATCCGCGATTAACCGAATGTTTTTTCCTTTTAAATACGCAATTCCGTTTTCAATTTTATATATTCTAAATAAAATATCATGATGATGCGAATATCTCGTAACTATGTCATTGACATTCATAAAATCACCTCTAATATGTATATGAGTTTATTTAATTTTAGTTATTGCTTGATAAATAGAAAATATCTCTTCTTTTGTTAATTCCTCCGCCCGTTTATTTAAAGGTATATTTAAATCATTTAATATTGCTAAGCTTAATTCTTTTGATTTTAATAATGGCTCTAAATTATTAAAAATAGTTTTTCTTCTTTGGGCAAATAACTTTTTTAAAAAAGAATAATACTCCTTTTTATTAATATCATTTACGATATAACTAATTTTAAAAACAACAGAATCAACATGTGGCACAGGATAAAATGCTCCTTTATTAACTTTACACACTCTTTCGATTTTAAAACATTGATCTATTAAAATACTTAATGGACCATATTCTTTTGTTTTTCTTTTAGCTATTAACCTGGATTCAACTTCTTGTTGAACCATAAAAACAAAGGTTCTAATATCAAAATTCGTTAATACATGTTCTATTAAAGGAGTTGTTAAATAATATGGAAGGTTACCAATTATTTTATTTACTTTCCCATCATCTATTACTTTTAAAAAGTCTTCTTTAATAACATGAACATGAGGAAATATTTTAAAAGCGGATTTTAAATGATTTACCATATTTTCATCAATATCAAACAAAAATAAAGGTTGGTTTTTATTTGCTAAAGATTCCGATAAAGCTCCTAATCCAGGCCCAATTTCATAAATAACATCATCTTTATTAATATCTAAAGCATCTACGATTTTATTTACTACTTTTTCATCAATTAAAAAATTTTGTCCATATTTCTTTTTAGGGAATAAACTATATTCATTTAATTTTGAAAGAACATATTCTTTACTCGCAATCATTTTTTTGCCTCCATAGCAATAAATCTTTCTTTGTTATTCCTAACGCCAAAAGATGCTTATAAAAAGTTTTTGAGTTGCTTACAAACCCTAAATTAAAATATTCCGCAACTTCTTTTCTTAATGCATCACTATTGCTTTTTCCTATAAAGCCTAATTCATACAAATCTTCCTTTGTTAAATCACTTTTATTTGAAGCATTTTTTAATAAAAAAGTATTTTTTAAGGCTAAAATAACTTCTTCTTTTGTTGATTCAGCAACTCCAACTTTACGATGTTTAATAGAATACTCTTTTCTTACATATGCATGTAAAACACCGTCTATATTTTCTTCTATTCTATTTCTTATTTGTAATCCTGGAAAATCCGGGTCTGTCAATACAATGATACTACGTTTTTCTTTTAATTTTTTTAAATAAGCTATTGTTTCTTTTGAAATTTCTGAACCGTTCGTAATAACAAAATCAGCATCTATAAATGTTTCTAAAAAAGAAACATCACTTTTTCCTTCAACAACAATTACTGCAGAACATTTATATTTCATAATTGAAAAATCCTTTTGGTGTTTTCTATTAACGCTTGTTTCAACTCTTGAGCATCTATCCCTTTTATTTCTTTAATAGTTTCCATTACTAAAGGCAAATAACTTGGTTCATTTCTTTTTCCTCGAAACGGATGCGGAGTTAAATATGGACAATCTGTTTCAATTAAAATTCTATCTAAAGGAACATTTAAAGCACATTCTTTGCTATTTTGAGCATTTTTAAAAGTTACCGGTCCTCCAAAAGATATATATCCTCCTAATTTTAAAAATTCACTCATCATTTCTTTTGATCCACTAAAACAATGCATAATAAAACCATATTTAGGATGATATTCTTTTAATATATTCAAAGTATCTTGAATAGCATCACGAGAATGTATTGATATTGGTAATTTATATTTATTTGCTAGCTCTATTTGTTTAATAAAATATTCTTTTTGTTTTTTTCTATCTTTTTCTTCTTTAACCCAATAATAATCTAATCCTATTTCACCTACTGCTTTAACTTTTCCATCGATTAATAATTCTTCTAATTCACTTAAATCAACACCTTTAATATCACAAGGATGTACTCCTACAATAGGATATACTTCTTGATATTTATCCGCTAGTAAGAGAGCTAGTTTACTTGAAGAAATATCCCAACCAACAACAAAAAAAGTATTGACTCCTTCTTTTTTTGCTCTTAAAATCACTTCATCGACTTCATTAAGTAATTCTTCACTATTTAAGTGACAATGCGTATCAATTAACATATTATTTACCTACACAAAAGCGAGAAAATATTTCCTCAGTAAAATCATTTCCCTTTGCTTCTCCTAATATTTCTAAAATACTTTGATATGCTTCTTGAATTGAAACAGCAACTAAATCTAAAGTTAATCCTATTTCAGCATCTTTTGCCGCTTTTTCTAATTCTACTTTTGCTTTATTTAACAATCCTAATTGTCGTTCATTAGAAAAACTTGGTCGAGAATAAGATTCTTGATCAATTTCTAAAACTTCTAAAATTCTTTTTTCTAATTTTTCAACATTGATGTTTTTTGCGGATACATAAACGCCATCTTCTTTATATATCACAGATCCTAAATCTTCTTTATTATATACAATAATTCTTTTCTTAGAATTTGTTCTATTCCTTAATTTCAAATCTTCTTCATCTTCCTCTTTAGAAGAATCAATAACTAATAGAATTAAATCAGCTTCATCAATCATTGTATTTGCTTTTGAAATTCCAATCGATTCTACTTTGTCATCCGATTCATGAATTCCCGCCGTATCTAAAAAGAAAATAGGAATTCCATGTAAAAGTAATTCTCCTTCAACAATATCTCTTGTTGTTCCTGCAATATCAGTAACTATTGCTTTTTCTTCTTTAATCAAAGCATTTAATAAAGATGATTTTCCAACATTTGGTTTTCCAACAATAGCCACTTTAATTCCATCTTTTATCTTTTTACCTTGTTTTCCTTCTTTTATTAATTCATCAATAATGCATTGCATTTTCTTTACATCTTCAATAACCTTTGCATTTGTAGCAATTTCTATATCCTCGTATTCGGGATAATCAATATTAACTTCTATTAAAGATAATAAATCTGCGATTAAATTTTTAATTGGCAAAAGTTTTTCACTAGTTTTGCCCTCCAATGAAAGAAGCGCCAAATCTTTTGCTTCTTCACTTTGAGCGTGAATTATATCGTTGATTGATTCAGCTTGTACCAAATCAATTTTCCCATGATAAAACGCCCTTGATGTAAATTCTCCTCTTTCAGCTTGTCTTGCCCCATGTTTAATTAATAAAGTAATGATTTGTCTTACAATTATCATTGAGCCATGACATTGTATTTCAACCAAATTTTCTCCTGTATAAGATTTGCTTCCAGGATAAACATTTAATAAAACTTCATCAACCTTTTTTTCATCATCTTTAATGTAACCATATTCAATTGTTCGAGTTGTTAAAGGTGTCAAATCTTTAGTAAAACATTTACTAACAATTTCTAAAGCTTTTGCCCCAGAAACACGAATAATTGCAATCGCTGAAACTAACGGAGCGCTTGCTAATGCAACAATAGTATCAAACATAATATCACCTTCTTTAATATATTAACAAAAAAAGAACCTTTTGGCTCTTTTTCTTACTAATCAATGTAATTAATTGTAATTTGTCGATGTTTTCCTTCTCCAACACTTTCTGTTCTTATATGAGACATTCCACTTAAAGCGTTGTGAATCATTCTTCTTTCATCTGCAGGCATAGCTTCCATAGTAATTGTTTGATGTGAACGTTGAACTTCTCTTGCCATATGTCTTGCCATTGAAACAACTTTACTATATTTACCATCTTTATATTCATTGATGTCAAGTAAAACTCTATATCTCTTTTTAAATTTAGAGGAAACTGCAAGCTTTGTTAATTCATTTAATGCTTGTAAAGTTCGTCCATTCTTACCAATTAAAATGGAATTGTGATCTGAATCAATATTAATTTTAATAATTCCTTCAGATATTGAAGCCTTTGTTGAAGCTGTTATACCAAAAGATGAAATAACATTAACAACATAATTTTCACAGAATTCAACAGCGTCTGATAAATCATACACTTCAATTTCTGCCTTCTTAATAAATAGTCCTTTTTTCTCTTCGATAACCTTGTAAACTAATGCTTCTTTACTTTCGCCAAATTCTGTTGCCGCTAAATCAAGAGCCTCGTCTACTGTTTTTGCAACAAATCTTTTCATTACTTTTTCTTCCTTTTCATTACTTTTTGCGTGATAACGGTTTGAACCATTGAAATTAAAGCACCAATTAACCAATAAATACCCATTCCTGATGGTAATGAGAATCCCATAATAACAATCATGATAGTCATCATCCAGCTCATTATTTTCATTTGTTTGTTTTGAGCATCTGCAGCAGGATTTTTACTCATCTTAGAAACCTTCTTGGTTTCTTTTGCTTGTAACCATCTACCTAATTGACTGGAAATAATTTGGGAAGCCGTCATTAATATAAATAATATTAACGCTGTCCACCACGCTCCATCAAAGGTCCATGCGGTAATCGCTGTGCTTATTGATTTGCCTAAGCTCATTCCAAAGATATCACCTGATGTCAAAATACTAGATCCACTTAATGCACCCCAAACAGCAATAAATATTGGGAATTGAATAATAAGTGTTAATAATTGCGACATTGGATTAATCTTATGTTTTTTATACAAAGCCATTTGAGCTTGAGCAAGCATTTGTTTTTCATATTGATTTGTATTTGAATTAGGATACTTTTGTTGTAATTTAGCTAATTCTGGTTGCAAAGCCGACATCTTTTGTTGATCCATTGTCGATCTAAATGTAAATAACATCAAAAGTCCTCTGATAATAACTGTCATAATTAGAATAGCAACAAGTTGCGCCCATCCGTTACCAAGTGATGGTAAGAATAAATTAGTAAAATTATGCGCTAACCATGCTACTGGATAAACTAATAAGCCTTCAATAAAGCCCTTATCAAAAGCGTCTTTCCAAGTTTTTCCATCAATCCAGGTTTTACTACCTTCTGGTCCATAATAACCACTTTCTGGTGTAATACAAGTTCTATTGGATGAAATATAAGTTTCCATCACTTTTTTGTATTGGCTAATAAAATCTTTTCCTGGAACATAAGCTAAACCTATTTCATCTTTAATTTCTTCGACCATTTTATCCCAGTTGACCCATAGGGTATCAACTAATTTTCCTTTTTTATTTTCTTGTTGTCCAGCGAATTTAAGATATCCATATTGTTCAAGAATTTCCTTATCAGTAAAATTCTTTTGTGATTCAACCGCATTAGTTGTCCATGCATCCCTTGCTAATTCAAGAGTTTTATCATCGATTGCTTTAAAAAATTTTGCTGATGGAATATCATAACTTTCACCAATTTTTGAAATTTGTTCAGTGATTTTTGAATTTGCAAATTGTAATACTTTTGTTGTTACCGCATCTTCACCTTCACCCGTTACGACATCTTCATACACATAATTTCCAGCTTCATCATATTTTAAGCCTGAATCATATGTATACATCATATGAGCTTTGTCGTTAACTGAGCAAAAGTTTGCAGTACAACCTGTGATCATAGACAAACCAAAAATAATAAACGCTATTTTTAAAATACTTTTACTATTTTTTTTCATCAATCTTCCTCCTTATCTTCAAAAATAAATTATTTAAATCCTGTGAATTCTCTTGATATGTTTTAAAACAATATTCCTTACGAACAATTATGACGAAATCGTAAGAATTTAAATCTTTTATTTCTTCTCTAATCATACTTCTAACTTGTCGACGAATGGTTGATCTAACAACTGCATTACCTAATTTTACAGGGGCGGAAATACCAATACGATGATGTTCTAACCCTTTGTCTAAGTAATAAATAACAAATGATTTACTCTTTTCACATTTTCCAGAATGAACAACTTCTTGAAAATCTTCATGTGATTTAACACGATATTTTATTTTCATTTATTGTTCCTCCATTCATCAAAGTTTTTAAAAAAACCACCAGCACGATCACTAGTGGTTACGCAATCCTTAAGCTGAAAGTACTGCTCTGCCTTTTGCACGACGTCTAGCTAAAACTTTACGACCATTTGGTGTGGCCATTCTTGCTCTAAAACCGTGTGTGGCTTGATGTTTTCTTCTGCTTGGTTGATAAGTTCTTTTCATAAATACACCTCCGATTTATCGTATACGCGTGATAAGTATATATTTTTATTTAAAATAAATCAAGTAAAAGAGAGAAAAAACCGAGGTTAAATACAAAAAAGACAGGCTTTAACCCCTGCCTTAATTCTTATCTTTTTAATCTTTCAAGATCGCTATCTCTTAATAGTAGATTACCTGTATGAACATATAATTCTCGAGTTCCATCAGCAACTACATGAATGACATTACCTTCCCCTTCAGCGGAATAATCTGTAAAAACTTTATTTGAAAACTCATAAGCTTTTTTCTTTGCTAAATTAGTTAAGTCATCTTTAGCAAAAGATTCGCCTTCTGTATATGTATCTAAGTCAAATACCAATTCATAATATTCATCAGCGACTTGCTTTACAAAAACAGGAACTTTTGAATAACTATCTAAATTAATCATTCCTTCATATTCAATATCTTCTTCAGCAGATTTTCTTAAAGATAGTTCAGAAACCGCATTTTTTAATTGGTTATCCGTTAATCCAGCGATAATGCTTCTATTATATGTAACTCCTTTTTCTTTCCAAGTACATACATTAGATTTTTTTATTTCATATGTTCCATCATCATTATAAACATATCTCAAATACTCACATTTTCCTTTTTTATTTAACTTAAGTTGTTCTTGTTCAACTTTTTCAACATATGCGCTTATGTTATTTGAAGTAATGAATTCTTGAGATTCATTACTTAAGTCTTTATCAAGATATGAATCATTTTTCTTACTTTCTTCACCAACAAAACTAATTTTACCAACATTTAAATAATCAAATGGATTATCGAATTCTATCCCCTCATCTTTTTTCATCTCAATTTTTACATAAACAGTAGATGAGGTAATATTCGAAACGGAAGCTGATAAGTCAATCACTCCATCAGTAACTCCTTCAATTGAAGATAATAAGCTAACACCATCTCCTATAAAATAACTTTTATCACTACTTACATATGCAGTAATCATTGTTTTACCTTTCTCTTCAATTATTTTATTTTCGTCTTCATCTAATTCTGGAAGTCCATCATCACCAATTTTTTCTCCAGTTTTGCTTTTCAACATACTGTTTTCTATTTTAATTTTTAAAGTTTCAAAGCTATTTGTTTTCTTATCAGTCTCTATTTTATAAATTACATGTGATGATTGGCCTAAAACTTCTGGAATTAATTTATTGTTTGAAACAATAACATTTTCTTTTTCCTCAATTGTTGAATCAAAATCATTTATATCACCAAAGTTGTATGATAGATAAACTTTTTCTTCTGCTTCATTTTCACCTTTTAATTTCTCACCACCAGAAATTTTTATATTGCCTAATACTACCCAAGATGGATCAAAATTACTATCATTTTCATCTGAAACAATCGCAATTTTTACATAAAGCCTATTTGCGTTTAAAGCTTCCAATTCTTTTGTTTTTTCGCTAAATGATAATTGAAGTGAATTAAGTTCACTCTTTCCCGCTTCAATATTATTTGAAATCGATATTCCATTACTAAAATCTTTATTATTACTTACGATAGCTAAAATCTTAATATTGTATTTGCCATATTTATAGATTATTCGACTTTTTGTAATAGATATATTTAATCGACTAAAAATTTGTGAGGAATCCTCTGTGTTTATTTCATAAATAAAATCACCTGAATGTTGTCCTGCCTTAATTGAAAAGCCATTAACCTGTTTTTTTTCACCTGTGTAAGTTCCTCTAGCTAACACACAACCAGAAAGAGTAAATAAAAACATGCCTGTAGAAATTAATGACAACCATTTTTTACTTTTTTTCATAAAAATTATGCCTCCATGTGTTTAATATTATTATATCAAATCCCCTTTTTTTGTAAACAAAAAGCCCTTAACTTTTTTTCAACCTGAAGTGAAAAGTTAATTTCCACTTTAAGACCCGCAAAGTTGAAATTAGT